>JAQBQQ010000002.1 GCA_028286915.1 Candidatus Peribacteria bacterium
TGATCCGCCGTTGTTCAGCCACGATCCGCTTACCGTAAGCGCGTAATTCGACGAAGACACATCCAGTGTTTTTCCATCCAATATCAAATTCCCATACACGGTGAGTGCATTATTAAGCGTGATGGTCCCCGATGCCGTTGCCGGTTCATTGCCGCCTGAGAGTGCCGCGATTTCACTCTGGTTCAATGCGCGATTATAGATACGGACATCATCAATATTGCCGCTGAAGTATCTACCGTTAGCAAATCCGTTTCCGATATGAACAGCATTGGAGCCGAGGATGGTTGTGAATGATGTTGTATCTTTAGCAGTCAATGCGCCATCGACATACAGGCGCGTATTGCCGGATCTGGAAGTGACCGCTATATGGCGCCATGTATTGAGCGGTGTGACGGCTAGAATGGGGAGATTAATGGCGCCGACATTCGTATACACGACGATATTGCCGCCCGTATGCAGCTGCAAATGAACGAAGCGCGAATCGGTGGGGGAGACGACGGCTTCGAAGGTTCCGGTCGTGGCATTCGGTCGCACCCACGCCGAGACAGTCATTTCACTGCCGCTGCCATATCCGCCTGATAGCGTGACATACTGGCTCGATCCATTAAAGCTAAGGCTACGAGGATTTTGGAAGCTCGTCGGCGCAACAACAGTTGAAATACTTGGAGAGCCGATCAGAGAACCGCTGCTACTATAGCCAGACGAGTCAGCGGCCCGGGAGCCGCTCGTTTCATCGAATTTTACATACGCAATAAGGCCATCATTGAGCGTCAGATTATTATAAGTATTTCCTGTCACAAAACCTGTCTGCGATCCCGTTCCCATCATCATGATTGTTCCTTTATTGGTGGGAATCGAAAATGAAGTAAGTGTTTCCGTATTTTTTAATCCGAGCGTTCCATAGTTAGTAATGGTGCCGCTGTCATTAATTGTCACGCTTTGGCCGCTCAAAAACGCGATGGCTCCGGTGTTCGTCTGGATGCCGGCGATCTGAAGAGAACCTGTAAGCGTCAGTCGATTATTCATCGGCTGCACCACGATGCGGCTATACAGATCGGGAATGTACGATCCGCTCCAGTTCGTCGCATTTTCGAAGCTCGTGGAATTTGTTCCTTTCCAATAGGCCCGCGGATGAGTGCCCGCGCCAAGGTCCGCGATTTCCCACGGCGCAAGCGCGCGATTATAGATGCGGACATCATCCAATTTTCCGCCGAAATAGTTATCTACCTGGCCGAGGCGATAATCAGTTCCGCTTCTATAGATGAGAGCAGGCGACGGCTGATTGCTTACCATCAGCACGCCGTTTCTGTAAAAATTAGAGGATGTACCGTTTTTGACCCATGTGACATGCACCCACTCATTGGAGTTTACAAAAAAGTTCGGGAGATAATCGTAATAAGCGGTACCTGTAGTGCTGACTATCATATAGTGCAAAATTCCGTTGTTCGGTCCCACCCACATAGTTGGCGGACGGCTGGCCCAACTGCCGCCTTCCCGGCCCATGAACCCTTGATACGAACCATTGTTGGCAACGGTTGGATTCACCCATAAAGAGATTGTAAAATTATCCGCCGTGAAGGGATTCGCACTCATGCTCACGTAATCATCTGTTCCATCAAAGCTCAAACTGCGCGCATCGGGAAAGGAGATCGCGGCTGGAACACTCACTGATGGTTGCGGCGTATTGTTGGCACCGCCTGAACCATTGCCCGTGCCGGTATTCGTTTCACCCGAAGAATTTAAAAATGTTCCCGCGCTTGTTTCATCCAGTTTCCAATACGCGTTGAGTGAGTCGGTTGTTGCAGAAGCAAAGGCCGGAATCGATGCCGGAGCAAAAACAAGACCGATACAAAAAGCAGCTGTAACGATAGCGCGGCGTGAAAAGTGCATGTTCAAAGGAGAGGCGATAAATAGGATAATAGTACGCGCCTCGCTTTAGGCTCTGCATTGTATTCAACAGAGTTCGTTGTACGGTGCGTAGGTTTGCTCTATTTTTAGAGCAAATTATTCTTTTGTCGATTCTGGCAAAGTGCCTCTTAGACCCTTGACTTATCTATGAATAGGACTAATGCATCGTCATTGAAAGTACGGTTCTAGCTATTTCTGGCAACGGAGACAGAAGGAATATTTATATATGCAATATATTATTGAATAACTTTTGTATTCTTTAAATTGATCTGCACCAAAGCGTTTTCCTCAGCTTTGGCTGCAAGTTTCTGGCCGGTTTTAGTACAGTATTTACCTGTGATACAGGCCATGCAAAGGCTGTTCACATCTTTTTGAATGGTTAGTGGAACACTGCTGATAGGTACGTATTTAACGGAGTCTGCACCTATTTCCTCTGCAATTGCGGCAAGAGCATCCGGCGGCAAAACATCCACGCCCAATTTTCCATGATAATGCTTACGTACCAGTAATTCATCTACCGTTGAAAAATCTATCCCGTCAAAGCATGGGCTTACAATTGCCGGTGAAGCAAGACGCACATGTATGCGTTGCGCGCCTGCATCTCGCAGTTTTTTTATGAGCTTCTTCATTGTCAGTCCACGGACAAGGCTGTCATCAATTAAGATAATATCTTTTCCTCTCAGTAATTCCGGAACAGGAATATATTTTAATTCTGCCTTTCTTTCTCTGTCGACCGGGTCAATAAAAGTGCGTCCGGCATCCGGGTGATTTTCAATTCCTTCCACCAGTGGGATTCCACTTTCTGCCGAATAGCCTGCAGCAGCTTTTAATGCCGATTTCGGAACGCCTACCACTCTATCCGCATATACCGAGCCCGCATCCATGCCGGCCAGTATTTTACCGCTGTGAATACGGGATTGTTCTACTGATGATCCGTCAATAACAGACAGGCCATCGGCAAAATACGGCCATTCAAAGAAGCAGTGTTTTGGATTCGGTTCCCAAACTTTTTCCATATGCAGATCTTTACCTGCCTTTGCCTCCAGGCGAGACCCTGGTTCAATGTCATACATGTTTGTACCGGGCCAGAGTTCTTCAATCGGGCGGGTTTCCGATGATATGAGCACTAGAGAGTCTTTTTGGGCATATACCAGAGGGTGCCTGCCCTGTTTATCGCGCAATGCATGAACAGTTCCATCCTCCATCAGCATGATAGTATTAAATACGCCATCCAGACTGGATAAAGATGTAAAAACATCCGTCATATTTGATTTTGCTTTTTGTTGCAACGCAGCTAAAAGTTTACGTCCAATAATTTCCGTATCGCCTTTCTGCCGGGGCGGATGGCCAGACTCGGTAAGTTCGCGTTGAGCTTCTTCGTAATCCGGAATATTGCCATTAAAGGCCAGAGCAAAATGATCATCAAACAACTCTTTTCTTCTGAAAAGTCGGGGGTGCAGCATAGTATAATCAGTCCCGCCATTTGTTGCATACCGAGTATGACCGATAACAGCACTGCTAAATTTTTTTGCCATTCCTTTTATGCGTGCTTCTTGAAAATATTGCTGTGCTTTTTTTTCTTCCTTATATGTCACCAGGCCATCGGCTGTTTTTCTGGCCATGCCGGTTCCTACTCCGCCTCTGTGGTCCAGGCGCTTAAGTAATTCAGCTGCAAGCAGTGTTGTATCTGTTCTTCCGTCCAAATCAATTGCTGCGGCAATACCACACATAGGTAAGAAAACTGTACACAGACTCAGGAGACGAAGCGAATGGAAAAATTTTATAACAGCGTGAGGTAACGCTGCGCAGACAAAACGGTAGGTTTGAAACAAGTCATGTATAAAATAAAAACAGATAGTAGAAGATATATTTCATGGAATGCCAGTTCTATCTAAAGATAAGAACACAAAAATAGTTCTTTTATTGTGGCTTATATAAAACAATTATAAAAATTTTACACATTAATTTATTATGACAGAACACCATTTGACATTTATACAAGAACATTTCCATAACATTTATTGATACTACGTCTACACTCGCGATTCTATTTCCTCCCACCCTACCTTATGGAAGATACAATCATCGATACGGAAGAGACACCAGTTGTCCCAGCCGCAGAAGAGACGACACCTGCAGCAGAAGAGTCCGAAGCTGCGTAAGCAGCAAGGACGTTTATTGGGAGCCTTCGGACGATGTCCGGAGGCTTCTTTTTTTACAGTATTTTGCGTCTGTTTCAGGCAGCTCTTACTTTATCTTTGTCCGACCGACAGCTACGTGCAGGGGCGACACAACGCGTAATGGTAAAAATACGATAGGTATCTTACTGCTACGAATAAAACATGGATATCAGCCATGGCAGCCTTACAGTCCTGCCGGGGTGCGTTTCCCTTCCGGCACATACTGTACATCATTTCTTTTTAACATTGCGATCAGTTCATTGATTCCGCCGTTGAACACTTCTATGGGAATATTATGCGCATTTTCTACGCTTTTTTACAATTTTGTAAAAATGTTGAATATTGTAATACAGCTATGCACTGGTCGTCCTTACTATCGGGTACCCATTTTTATTTATTTTCCTTCTTATGTATGGCTAGAGAAGAAGACATGTCGGGCCGCGGACTTGCCAGCGCGGACGAGGAGACAAGGCGTAGAGTTGCCAGTGAAGGCGGCAGGACTTCTGGCGGTAATTTCAAAAACGATCCTCAGCGGGCCAGGGAAGCTGGTCGCCAGGGCGGTAAAGTATCGGGCGGTAACTTTAAAAACGACCCCCAGCGTGCGAGTGAGGCAGGAAGAAAAGGTGGAAAGCGCTAGGTAGTACGCAAGTAATACACATGAATGAAATATCGGACCCAAAGGAGCCAGTACGCTCTTTTGGGCGTGCAAAGGCTGCTTGGTATGCCTATGAAAATATGGTATAATATCCGGATGTCTTTTGATGCAGCTGTAACGGCGAATACTCACAGGCAGCCGCCGTCCGTAGCTCTTATTATCGGGGCCGGTCATGCGGCAGCCATGCTCATTCGTCGCTTGCATAAGGATACAGATACATTTTCTATTGTCGGTATTCTGGATGGCAATGGTTCACCGCAGAAAGAAATAGAAGGCGTGCCCGTACTGGGAAAATTGAATAAGCTTACCGAAGCGCTGTGGGATTACCGGGTGACGGATGTTATTCAGTGCGGAAACATGGAGCAGTCTTGTAATATTCAGGCTATCTGTCATCAGTTTTCGGTTCGGTATTTACTGCATCCGGCTGCCGTTGGCTTTGAAGCGGGTGCCAGCCTGCATGTTACGGCGCAAAACCTGTTGTCTGCAGACATTGACCGGCAAGCATGAAAACATGATACGCTGTGTCTATGATCGCCTACATTCTTGCCGGCGGATTTGCCACCCGCCTGTGGCCGCTGTGTAACACTCATTCAAAAGCATTTCTGCCATTGGCAGGCAAGCCGCTGCTTTCGCATATAGTGGAAAAAATACCGGTGGACATGCCCATCATTGTGAATATCAACCTGGCATCCGAAGACGCGTACGATGACTGGCGCCAGACTGTCACCCGCCCCAATGTGTCGGTCATTATCGAGCAGGCAAAAACAGATGAGACAAAGCTCGGCGCTCTTGGCGCGCTTGCAAAGTGGGCTCAGCAAGAGAAAATCAACGAGGATATTCTGCTTCTCACCGGTGATAACTACTTCGGCTTTGTATTTGAAGATTTTTTGCGCGCGTATACCAAAGGAACGCCGCTCATTGCAGCCTATGATCTGCAGGATATAAAGCAGGCATCGGCATTCGGAACAGTGATTCTGAATGATGACGGCAAAACAGTCATCGGTTTTGAGGAGAAGCCGGCAGAGCCGAAGACAAGTATTATCAGCACCGGTTGCTCCATTTTGCCGGCATCGGTGTTACCTGCGCTCGTGGACTATGCGCACCGGCATCACGATAATATCGGCGGTATCTTTGAAGAATTGTTGCGGCAGCATACAAAACTGGAGGCATTTGTTTTTACCGATACATGGTTCGATGTCGGCTCATTTGAGTCGTACATGACAGCGACCATGGCGCTGGTAGGTGAAAACGTGCGAACGGGTGAAGCGGTGGCCATGGACCCCGAAACAAAATGCGAGGGGAGTGTGGTCATCGGCTCGGGTTCTATTATCCGTAACAGCACGCTCAAAGATGTTGTCATTTTTGAAAGCTGCATGATTGATGATTGCCGGCTTGAGCACTGCGTCATCGATCGCAATTGCATTCTGCGCGGCGTGGATCTGGAACGTAAAATGCTGATGGCGGAGACAAAATTAGAGGGTGGCAAGTAAAAAAATAACCGATAGTATGTAATACGTTACCCGGATTCTGACGAGGGTGACGTGCAGTCTTTTTAAAGTATTCCCACGCTTTTAAGGTTTGTGCAAAGGGCGCTGCGTTCAGACATGGTCTGGGCGACGAGCATCATTGACCACTATGGCACATGGGCCGTATCAATGGTAAAGCTAGCCCATTTTTTACATTTATTTGTCTTTAATTCACAATTTTTTTACGCACCCCTGCATACCCCAGCGCCGCACCGGTTATAAGAATAAGCGATAATCCCGGTCCTGTCTGGGCAAGTGGTTTTTGATCGATTGATACCGCCGGTTGTGTTTTAGGATTTGTACTACTGGATGACGATGACGCCGGAATGAACGGAAGCGATACATCCGGCTCGGCTTGTATTGGAGCAGCATGGAGGATGGGTATGCTTGGCTGACACAGTGCGCTGCATGTATCGCCATTATCAGTATTTCCATCATCGCACTTTTCGTACGCATCTATTTTTTTGTTGCCGCAGGTTTTTGTAATAAGTGCTCTTACGTCCATATACGATAGCATATGTGAATGGTAATCCGCCGAATGAAGAATAGTTACTGGAGTAGTAGGTATGGATGATGAGGATGATGTTGAAGACGATAAGGAAGACATTGCAGATGAAACGGATGAGGCAGAAGAAGTATTATTCGGCGGGTTTATAGGCTCATGTGTGTTATCAGCAATAAGCTTCGGTGCTCGGAAAATACTATTGAAGAGAAGGGCATAGTTTTGCGGCATGTGTTTTGGAATGCCTTTTGTCATTTCTTCGTCAATTTTTTCCGGCTCCCAGGAAATAATGGACGGGTTTAATGAGGGAACATTGGCGGCAATAAGTCCCAGTTTCGGGACATCTTCGCGCAAAGTGTCTTCATTTAAGGCATAGATCTTTTTCATGTCGTCTTCATAGGCAATATGATAATAATGCTTGAAACTTTCTGTTTTTTCTAATTCATGGAATTCATCGGTTCCACGGAATGTATTGTTTGTCGAAACTATGACCATACGTGCAAATAGCCATGGACGTGTTATTGCATTCCGGAAAAACTGATCATTGTATTCCAGAATAAAATCTTCAAGTGGTAACTTTGACTGAACAATGGTGCTTTCATTCGCGTATTTGTATGTAAGTATTTTTCCGTAGTCATAATTATCGTGCATAAATGCGGCAATCTTTCTCTGGCCGGCCGGTCCTTCATCGTTATGTTGTGGAATAATGGCGTAGCCTTCAATAATCCATGTCCTGTAAGTAAACGTACCGGCAAAGCCAATGAGAATAACTGCACAGGCCGTGCTGCACATTTTATGCAAAATAGGAACACGATTGAATATTCGCAACAATGAACTGGCTGCCAAGGCGGGTACAATAGCGGCGAAACCTAGCCACGTAAGTGCATAGCGCACGTTATGAAAGGCGAAGAAGGGCGGCAGATTCTCTACAAGCAAAGGAAGCCGGCCGGATACAATGGTAAGTGAAACAAAAATAACGGGGCTTAGAAGGACCAGTGCCACAAAAAAGTTTCGTACCCTGTGTTTGAACAGCAATAGTACAGGCAGAGAACCGGCCGCCAAATATACTTCGGGTTGTCCCATCATTAAATAGCTCGCGGCAAGAATGTGCTGGAGTTGCAGTTTCCATCCGTTGGCATGCGGTATACTGAGTTCCGATGCAGGTAGCCATTTTAATGACAGGAAACCAAGCGGACTGCCGGCATATATCCAGCCGTAGACAAAAATAAATGCAATTCCTGCCATGCCAAACATGGCAAACAGCAATAGTAATGCTTCTGATTCACTGTATTTTTTACGCAGTGCTATCTGTTTAACAATGATAGCCAGGGAGACAATAGGCAATAGCAGAAGCCCTTCATATCGAGAGATACATGCAAGACTTATGAATGTTCCGCATAGGAAAAGTGATCCAAGATTCTGATTGTCATACCATCGGGCCAGAAAATAGGCAGTGCCCGCGACATTTGCAATGAACAATACTTCGGTCATTGGCGTGACCGTAAAATATAACGTGTAAGGATTCAGTAGAAATACGAGTGCTGCAGCCATGCTAAGAATTTTATTTTCCGAGCAATGCAGGCATGTCCGGTAGATGAAAAGAATGCCCAATAGGTAAAATGGGAGCAGTGCCGCAAACCCGGCCAGACCGGATTCATAAAGCGGATCAATAGCCGAGAAAGGCGCCATAATAACATGCAGCAAAGGGCCCCATGTTCCAATCTGGGAGATGCCCGGTGTCATGCCGGTTACGGTCATTCGTGCGGTAAGCAGATGCGCGAATTGATCTGTTAAATACAGAGTAAGACCCGATGAATACACATACCAGGCAACAGCACTGGAAACGCACATGCCGAGTATCATCAGAAAAAATTCTGTGAGAGTTAGCCGTTGGAATTTTTTTGTGTTTGCTTCCATGTGTATTACTGCGTGTTTTGTGAGACACCGTTATGAGTGGTCTTGGCCCATTGTGATGGCTTGAAGAATAATCGTATCTGTCCTTTGATAGTCGCATAGCCGAGCATGATCCAGTAGAAGCACGAGATAAGACCAAATTTTACCAGATGAAACCGTTGTCGCTTGTATGCTCCAAGCATATTGAGAACTGTAAAAATAAAATTGCCTACAACAAAAGAAGTAACGGCAAAGTAGATGGTGTATCCCGGATACATTGAACTGATGACAGTACTGCGGGTAATAATCCAGAGTATGAGCAGAACCCACTGGATCATATTGATGACATTGAGAAATACGGTTCCGGGAACTAAAAACAGGAAGGCGATAAAATTACTCCAGCTGCCGAGTTCTTTTTTAAGCAGAAGCGGATAACGCAGATGCACAATGCTGGTCTGGAAAAACCCCTGCATCCAGCGTGCCCGCTGCTTTGCCCAGGTGGGAATGGAATTGGTGGCCTCTTCCCAGCTGATGGAATCCAGAACCATGCTTTTACGATACCCTTTGCGGAACAAGCGGATCCCAATGTCGCAATCCTCGGTTACGTTGTACGGGTCCCAGCCTTTCACATCGGTTATGGCAGAATGCAAAAAGTATGTACTGTGGCCCGAAAGTGGCAGGGGAACTTCCATGGACACAATTCCCGGGAAAAACATGTCATAAAAGAATGAAAATTCAATATTAAACAATTTGGTTATCCAGTTATACTCGGCGTTGTAGTGGTCCAGGCGGACATGCAGGTATGTCACATCGGGATATTTTTTAAAGGCCAGTGCCGCTTTTTTTATTTGGTTCCTGTCCGGCAGAATATCGGCATCGTAAATGACAATGACGTCTCCGGTTGCTTTGCGGAGAGCAACGTTCAAAGCTTTGGGTTTTGTTTTCGGTTGCAGGTCCGGCAGAACGAGCAGCTCAAAGTTAGGCGGTAACTGCGTATTCCTATATGCCTGAATGGTTTCCGTATCATCCGGTTCCAGAATAATAATAATTTGTAATTTTTCCGGCGGATACTCCATTTCCTTCAATCGCGTGGTAATTTGCGGAATAATTTCCGCCTCTTTGTACAGTGGTACAAAAGCCGTGACTGTCGGCAGGCTGTCGTTTGCTGCCGCATCGAGTTCCTCCCGGGTAAACACAATGCATGGATATTTTTTTGATCTTCGTACCATTTGTACCTTAAAGATAATAATGGATACATATAGTACCGATATAAAGGTCATAATAAGCGCCAGCGGCGACAGCCCCAGAAGATCGCTTGTTATCCAGCAGAAGAGCGATAACAGAATGCCCCCGGTTACTACCAGAGAAACAGTTTCCGGTGTAAACGATTTTTTGGCGCTTTCGGCGTTCGACATGTACAGATAGTCGGCAACATTGGTAAACCCTTTGGATAAATATTCCAGCGGACCGGGCGGGAACAGAAAGGGGAAGAAGAAATGCAGAATTGCGTTTTTCTTAAGAAGAAAACCTTCTCGTACTGCTACGCCGTAATCATGAAGAGAAATATTCTCATGTACTTTTTTTTGCTGGCCGGGATCCACTTCATGGTATGTAACTTTAAATCCCGAGTGACGTGCATGATTAATCAGTCGTACATCAAAGTTCCAGGAAGTCTTCATGGCAAATGAGTCGAGCAATTCACGTTTCATGATTTTTAACCCCGGCTGTATGTCTTCATTCACGGGCATAAAAATATGACCCAAGGATATATTATACAGCTTCCTGATGATTGACTGATACCAGGGAAAGCGACTGAAAGTATCTTTGGCTATAATCAGATCATAAGGATCCAGCTTCTGCAGCATGGGAACAAGCGCTTCCGGTTCATAGGGCATGTTGGGGTCCAGTATTGCGATGATACTGCCTATGGCATTGTTTATGCCTTCCTGGATGGAGAATGATTTCCCATGGAAGCCCTCTTTTTCAAAAATACGAATGGGATACGTTGCATAGAGAGACCGGATAAATTCCAGCGTGCCGTCATTGGAACGATCATCAATAATAATAATTTCATAACTGCGTGACAGACTTTGTAAAACAGATACAAGACGATCCAATAGTATGGGCAATGTTTCTTTTTGTCTGAACGTGGGAATAATAATACTGATTCTGTCCTTACCGGCTTCGGCAACTCTCCCCAGGTAATTTTGGAGACTGATATTTTCATGGTCCGGATCACTATCCAGGAATTCTTCCAAGAATGTACGTGGCTCGTTGGCAGCGGCAGTCATAAACGGTTCCTGTATGGTTGCCGCAGTAACTTCGGGCGAACCGGGACCGGCATTCGCTGTGGGTACAGGGACAAGGGCCGTTGGCAATGGCAGTGGATCAGACATGGAAAGAGTTCAAAAGCAGGGGACAGGCCGGAATTTTTACCGGTGTTGCCATAAAGGCACAGGAGTACATTTAGAGGTAGGTTTTGTGTGTAAAAGTATCTCTTGATTATAGCGTAAATTGTCATTTCTATCAATAATAAATGAGTCTTTCGCTAAAATGATAGTTCATACCGTGTAACGCATCCTGCGTGTCGAATGTATAATATGGTTATATGTATAATTTTATGTTATAATACTATAATGACTGTTTCACCACTCTATTCCATTGTTCTCCCCTGTCACCACTGTGCGCAGTTGTGCAGGCAGGTTGTGGAAGGTCTGTTGCAGGATTTTACGCAAAATACCTGTGAGATTATTATTGTAAGCGATGATAATTCGGAGGCTGATACAAAGATACTCCATGCCTTGTGTGCTGCTCATCCAAACGTGAAAGCTTTGCTTTTTGACACGCGCTTGGGAAAAGGATGCGCTGTCCAGCGTGGATTGTATGCTGCACACGGAAAATTTGTCGCGTATCTGGATGGCGATATGGCAATCAGCCCCAGGCATGTAAAAGATTTTTTCAGCATTCTGGAATCGGACGCCGGCGTGGATATTGTTATTGGGAACCGGACAAGCTACGAAACGCATGCGATTCGGAAGCTGACATCAAGAATATACAGGTTATTAAATATGATCCTGTTCCGGTTGCCTGTCCGTGATACGCAGGCAGGTATAAAAGCATTTACAGCCGATGCCGCCAAAAATATTTTCAATGAATTAACCGTGTACGGTTACGCATTTGATATTGAGGTATTAGTTTTGGCAGTACGCAAGCATTTGAATATTCGCGAGTTTTCAGTGCAGCAGACTGCAAAACCTCACAGCAGCATGACGCTTGGGTCTGTATTTCGTATGGTTGATGATACGCTCCGTATTTATCAGTTGGAATGGATGTCCGACATCTGGCCGCTTACGTTGCTGTCACTGCGTCATCTCTTCTTGCTTCCGGCGAGCTGGCTCGGAAGAGGAATATTCTGGTGTGTGCAGGTTGTATTTCCGGCTGAGTATCAGCGAAGCAAAAAAGCAGATCCTGCAAAATAATTTTTCTCCAATGCGAAGGTTACAATAAAAATGTCATCCTCGGCCGTGCCTAAGGATGACACTCTTTAAGAATCATTGAATGTATTGATCTATTATTCCTGCTTTTCTTTTTTCTTGTGATCAATGTATTGATCTTCATATTTCTGCCACCAGAAAGAGTCGCTCCCGGCCATAAAGTGAAACACTGCGCGGCACAGGAGAAGTGCGGCGTAAAAGAGAACGATGACAACCAGAATGCCGACGTACGGCCAGATATCGGATAACACCTGAATCCGGCCGCTGCCGGCAACCAGAAAAAATCCAAGCAGACCGACAGCCGCAATCAATGCCTCGCCGAAGATAGTATGACCGGACGCAGATGAACGCTGACACATACGAGTGGAGAGAAAAAAATAAAAATACTGAACACCCGGCAGTATGCCATACCGGCTGCCTGCATACGAATGTCAGATATTTTTGAGTCCCAGCTTATTCATCTTCTGCTTTGATGCAGCGATGCTTACGCATGGGACAATGTAGCGTAAAAAACGAATACATTTTTTGATCAAGTCAGATATTGAATCAGATAGTTATTATACTTTAATTGCTATTGTAAGCATCTATATGGCATTTTATCCAAATATTGCTAATTAACAATAAATAGTGTATAATACTATACATATTCATACACACATTCACTATGCCATTCTCTGCCTGGGTCTCGTATATCAGACATGATCGTTCATCTGCCATTGTGGTGGCAGTGCTTCTGCTCATGTGCGCATTTGTTATTTTTGAGCAGGTTACCGGTATGCCGGCATCCCTGCGTGGTACGGTAACATATGGCGGTTTGCATTCTATTGCAGGCAGTGAGCCGCATCTTATAAAGAAGTCGCTTTCCGGTTCGCTGAAGAAAGCGGAGACCAAAATAAAAGTTCATTCGCCGGCTGCGCGTATGCGTCTTCGTTTGTCGAATCGTCAGCATTAAATCAGTCGTACTTACCGGCGACATACGAAAAACAGACAGAATCCTAGGTGAGCTTTCATAGCCGGCAATTGCCGGCTTTTTCTATGGCATACTTGGTCTACACTGTCCGCATGCGTCGCCTTCTTATTACGGCTGATGACCTGGGCGTGAACGCACAGCGTTCCCACGGTATTTTCCAGTGCATGGAGTTTGGCATTGTGACCGGCAGCGGCCTTGTGCCCAATGGGGCCGATGCCGATGCGGCGGCCAGGCATGCCCGCGAACGAAAAGTGACAGCCGGTCTGCATATAAATTTGACGGATGAATATCCGCTTACCGCGCAGGATGATGTGGCAACGCTTTTGGAAATGAATGGAATGTTTATGGGAAAAGATCGGTTTCTAAAAGCTTTGAAAGCGGGGGATATCCGGATGGAACATCTGGAGCGGGAGATACGGGCGCAGGTGGAATGGTGTTTTGACTCCTATGGTTCGCCGTCGCATATCAGCAGTCATCATCATGTTCACATACAGCCGCAGATTGCGGAAATAATTATGCCTCTTATGGAACGATACGGAATCCGGTTTGTAAGAACGCCGCATGAAGAACCGCTGCCGCCATTCGGGTTTGATATTCCGGCGGAGCAGTTGCAGGCGGCAGTGGTGCTGGGACGGGAAGCGGTACCGGCAAAAGAAATGTATGAAGCAAACGGCTTTCAGTCCACGGATCACTTCCGCGGCCTGTCGCTTCTGGGGAATGCATCGCTTAAAAATCTGCGTCACATTCTGGGCAAATTACCCGAAGGCACGACAGAACTTATGGTGCACCCCGGCAGTAATGTTACCTATGGCACGCCGTTCGACCTGGACCCGCAGCGCCAGACCGAATTCCGTATGCTGATGGATGATTCCATTCCGGCATTGCTGGGGGAGAAGAAAATTGAATTGTGCGGGTGGGGGGATTTGTAGAAGGGCAAAAAAAGTGAGGAGGGGCAGAAAAGGCAGAAAGGTTCAGTGTATAAGAGTGTGTTTAAAAAAGATTAAAAGTAGCAAATTTGTCACCCTGAGCCGGGCCCAAAGAGCTCCCCTCAAGAACGAAGGGCGACAAATTTGTGATCCTTATGTTTTGATAAATGAATGTATATTGAGATTTTTAAATACGCTCTAAGAAAAAGGCCACCCCACGGGGTGGCCAATCCAGCACGTCGTGCGCTGAGAGGTCGGATGGCTACTTGTCATTCACAGTATTCAGAGCGTTCATCCAGGCCCGCTGAGCTGCGTCTTTGGACAAGAAATCCGATTTGAGATCGGCGATGCGATCGGTCCAGTACTGGGGCAGCTCCGCATAGATGTAGTCATTTACACCCCAGAGATGGATGGGGTCGAGAGCCAGCTTGCCCAGTTTCTCGTCATCCAGCGGGGTAAGACCGTCGTCATACGTGCCATCGCAGAGTCTGTCGACGCTGTTATCGTCACGAGCCATGGTCGTAATGTATGACCTGTGGGTTTCGAGGTGTCTCATATATCCCTTCAGCTGATCCCGGTCCACCAGTGCCAGCTCCAGGCCGGTGATGAGCTCGGCCCGATCTTCGGCCGACATCCGGATGGTGCCGGTGATCTTGTGCGTGTTGACCAGCCGGTCGACAGCCGCGAGAAACGTGGGGTCCAGCATCGGAAATGCTCCTGTGATGGTGAAAGAGCGTTGTGGCTCTTTCGTGTTGAGGAAGAGGCACTTGACTAAGTCTAATTAGTATTGTTAATAAGTCAATATAAAAGATTTGTTTGTCTACAACTGATTGACTCCTGCATCTTATGGATCAATCATACCTGTATGAAAACTTCCCTTTTAGCTGCGTCACTGGCCATTTCATGTTTGTCTCTTATTGGTTGCTCATCCGGTTCTATATCTACTGATACAAATAGCTCGTCATCGGCTGTCGCATCTGTTGCCTCTTCCGGAGGACTGGAGATTGCCAACGGCCTGCGGATGGAGGAGCCATTGCCCGGTTCCATTGTGCAAAGCCCCCTTGTTGTTCGCGGCGAGGCGCAGGGCAGCTGGTATTTTGAGGCAAGTTTCCCCATAAGGCTTTTAGACAGCCATGGTGTGGAGTTGGCTTCGGTACCGGCCAAGGCGCAGGGCGACTGGATGACTGCCGATTACGTTCCGTTTCTGGCATCCATCAGTTTTGCCGCCACAACCGATACCGGTTCGCTTGTCCTGGATAAAGATAACCCGTCGGGTTTGCCACAAAACGCAGGAACGTTGGTTATTCCGGTACGGTTTAAGTAAAAATTCCAAGCGGTCGCACATGACCGCTTTTTTCTGTATAATCATACCTATGCGTCACTCTCTTTTTATCGTAGCCAGCTTCGGTCTGCTGCTGTTAACGGCTTGCTCATCGTCAGCCGATACCTTGCCTTCTTCTTCAGCTTCTTTTTCCTCTATCTCTTCTATTTCCTCGGCCTCCTCTATCTCCTCCTCGCCTTCTTCCTGGCAAACTTTCCAGAAGCCATCCGCCGACACGCTAAAAACACAACTTACGCCGCTGCAGTACCAGGTAACACAGCAGGACGGGACCGAAACGCCTTTTGATAATGCCTACTGGAACGAGCACAGAGACGGTATCTATGTGGATATTGTTTCCGGCGAGCCGCTTTTTAGCTCTAAAGATAAGTATGATTCGGGCACCGGCTGGCCCAGCTTTACCCAGCCATTGGTGCCTGCAAATATTCTCACGCACGAGGACCATCAGTTGTTTGCCGCCCGTACCGAAGTGCGAAGCAGGCATGCAAATTCCCATTTGGGCCATGTCTTTACAGATGGACCTCAGCCGACAGGCCTGCGCTACTGTATGAATTCGGCTGCACTGCGGTTTATTCCCAGGGAAAATCTGGCTGCCGAGGGCTATGCGGAATATGTGGCATTATTCCAATCGTAATTTTCCGTAACTCTTACACTCCTATGCTCGAGGCTGCCGTTGCTGTTATTCTCTGGCTTTTTTTCAAGCAGTACCCTGTGGTGTGGCTGGTGTGCGGGGCTCTTTTTGTACCGGGCCTTTATGCCATGATCACGGGTGCGCCATTTGTCCCGACATCCGGCCGTACCATGCGGACCATGCTTGGTCTTGCCGCTATTCAACCGGGCGAACATGTATACGATCTTGGCTGCGGCGATGGCCGTCTGTTGCTCCGGGCCGCAGGTAAAGGCGCCAAGGCAGTGGGCTATGAGTTGTCTGTTCCCACGTATGCCCTTGCCAGGTTGCGTTGTGTGTTCCGGAGAAATATCCGCGTGCGCTTTGCGGATTTCTGGTCACAGTCGTACGGCGATGCCGATGTCATATTCTGTTACCTCCTTACAGATTCCATGCGGCACTTTGAAACGCGTATCTGGCCCGGCCTTCCTGCCGGTTGCCGCGTTGTCTCGCATGCATTCAGTATGAAAAATGTGCCGTACGCACAAAAGAAAGACGGCGTATTGCTGTATGTAAAATAATCCATAAACAAGTTGTTGAATTATAAAGTGAGATGAGCCGCAGGTATGAAGCATAGCAATGACATGAATGTATGATTTCTTCAATGTCAGTTCTCAATTTCCGCATTCATTCCCGAAAGCTAACCATGCTACCATTACCGGCATATGGATAAGTACGATATCATTATTGCAGAGGACGACCCGGTACTGCGCGAGCTCTACCTGCGGAAGTTCGATAAAAAGCATTTTAACGTGCGCACCGCAGCCGATGGCCAGGAGGCACTTAACCTCATAGCAGCTTCACCGCCTCAGGTATTATTACTGGACATCAACATGCCGGTAAAAGATGGTATTGATGTGCTCAAATCCCTGCCCAAAGAGCAGCGTTCATTTTCCGTTATCATTCTCACGAATCACGAAGAGCAGATTATGAAAGATCAGATGAATGACTTAGGCGTGGACGGTTACTTCGTCAAAAAAGACATGACTCTGCAGTCGCTTTTGGAAATGGCGGATGGGTTACTGAACAAGTCAGTGGCAGCGGCTTAAGTAATCAGTATGATGACTGAATCATAAAAAGGCAGTGTATTCAATTGTAATAGCGACTGCATGGATAAGCAGTGTTTATTTTCCCATATACCATCTTTTTGGCTCATCTTCGATTTCTTCTTTTTTGGTCTCATCAAACGGCAGCGTGAAGTAGACCGTGGTGCCTTTGTCGAGTTTGCTTTCTACCCAGAGTTCACCTCCAAAATTTTCGATGATACCCTTGGAGATAAAGAGGCCGAGGCCGTTACCCACCGGCTTATGTTGGGCGGCGTTGGACGCGCGGGTGAATTTTTCTCCAATATGAATAAGGTCTTCCTCGGGAATACCGTACCCCTGGTCGGCCACTTCAATTTGCGCCATTTTACCTTCTTTGGCGACGCGCACGGTAATCGTGCTGTTGTCCGGCGAATAACACATGGCATTGGTAATTAATTCCTGCAGCACGCCGTACATAAGTTTGGTATCTATCTGTACCGCCTGCATGGTTGGGTCTAAGTGAATTTCCAGCTTTTGCTTGCGGCGCGTAAGTTCCGGGCGTGACTCATCTACAATGCGCTGCAGAATATGCTTAAGAGATTTCAGTACTTCCACATGGTAGAGCATGCCCTGTTTCTCCACATGGCTGGCTTCCGTCATGGCCTTCACAATGCCGTCCATGCGCGTCACCGCCTCCTGGATCTGCTCAAGTACTTGCGGGGCATGTATTAAATCATCGCCATCGTCATCGGCCAGAAGCTCTGCCCACCATCGAAAGGTTGCCAGCGGAGCACCCAACTGGTGGGTGGCCAGTTCCAGCAGGGCCAGGCGGTTGGCATCTATCTGTTGGTGCATTTCATGCCGGCCCTTGCTGGCGTAGGAGGTAACTCTTCGCGCCATAAACAAGCCGGCCAGGAAGAGCAGAATAAACGGCGGCGCGAGTGTCATGATGAGCGCCATGGTAAACTTTTCATCGGTTGTCAGAATCAGTATTTCTGCATCTTTAAAATGCGGGTCAGACAATGGAACATATGCCGTCACCTTGTCATTGGTCGTGGTAACGGTACTGCGGAGTACGTCTGTTTCACTTGGCAATGGCGGTACGGCGATGGGTTTGCCATTGAGTGTGGTGTCAGTAGAGGTACGCACTATCCACTCCTGCCTATTGCTGATTTTTTCGGCTACAGCTACAGATTGTGCCTGCGGAATTCTGCCAGCCAGTTCCATGAGGAATGCCGTAGCCGGTCCTTTATCCGGTGCATGAAGTGCGTTTAGTGTCGTTGGATTCTGCGATAACGTATACGACAGAACGGCTCCCATGCTTTTGACACGTTCAGTGGCCCTGTTCTGGAGAAGAATTTTTGTCGAAAAGAAAAAGCCGGCACCAATACTGGCAGTCAGCAGTAATACCAGTGCCTGCAGGCCATACAGCCGCCATGGGTGTTCTCTGTGCTCGGCGGAAAGAGGACTGCTGTTCATAAAATGTAATATAGGTTTTTCGTATTATTATAGCAGAAAAAGGCGATTATAGGAATAGAGGAAAAATCGGATTCCTACACGGTTTAAGGGTAATCGTGGCCAGATTTCTGCGTGCCACGGCGGAAGGGATGCAAAAAAACCGCTGACGGCGAGAGAGCGGTTTTCTTCATGTCATATAGAAGACTGTGCATACGCAGTGCTTACTTCTGGATACTTTTTATCTCAAGCGAACCTGGAATAAGTCTCATATGATAATTGCCAATAGTAGGCCCCAGCGGCTTGGGAGCTGCTTTCCGGACAGTTGCATGCCGGCCATTGAGACGGCGATAGTGAGCCAGGGTCTGCCTGGATGAAGAAGTGCCGGCAGCGGTCTGTACAATGTCTGTTTGATGCGAGCCGATACTAAGGCCGCCCTGAGCGGTGGCATGATTGAGCGCAGCATTTTCGGCCAGAATGCGAGGCTTGTATGGTTCAAGTTTGTGGATCATGGCCAGAAGTTCCGTCTGAGTGACTGTCTGTGCGTAATCCTTCGTTCTCCAGTCCAGTACGCCTTTGCGCTTGAGCGCTTCCGTATAGCGCCAGTGCCAGCCAAGCGGACGGATCTTGGCACTGTCCGGCAGGGCTGTGCCATAGGCGACAGCAAGTAGCTTGGACACTTCGGCAATATTAATTGAGTTATCCGGCCGGAAGTTGCCATCTCTATTGCCGCGGATCAGACCGAAGGCAATACCTTCGCATACGTAGACAGCATTTTTATCGGTGATACTGACATCGCTAAAAAAATGCGTGTAGGTGACAGGTAAGGATGGTGCCAGATTTTTTTTGCAATCAAATGAAGAATCATACGGATACACTTCCAGGACAACCATTTGTAAAGCTTCCGCCCGCGTAAGAGGCTGTTCAGCTGCTTGCGTTACGTGTGCCTGGAGAAAAAATGCAACCGGTACGATGAGTAGAAGGGCGAGGCGTTTCATGGACTGACAGGAAATAAATGAAAGGAAATCATACTAGCGCTCACATTGGCAGATAGGCAAGAGATCGTATTATCGGCATGGCATTTCTGTGTTTGATATTCCACTTATTATAACATACAGACATATGTATGTCATTGTTTCTTCCCGGCCTCATCGAATAGTGGGAACTGGGCGTGCACGTTTGGGCCTGGCTGTTCATGAAAGTAGAAAACGAACAGGAGCCAGGCGATGAAAGTGACCGTACTGGCGACAAAAATGGGCAAATTCGGATGAATGGTGGATATAAAACCGCCGATAATAGGCGGAATAGCTGCGGCAAGCGCCTGGAGTGACTGCTTAATGCCGATAATCTCTCCCTGCATCTCTTCGCCCGCCAGGTCTGAGACAATCGTACTCGCCGCAGGATCCAGCAGCCCTTCGGCAATGGCTATGAAAGGAATCAAAAGGTACAGATAGATGGATGTATTGGGCAATAGAAGTGCCGGTAACAGAAGGGCCAGCAAAAAGCTGCAAACCGCGATTGTACGCCGAAGACCAAATCTTTTGGTAATAGGACGAACCAGGAAACCCTGAACAATGGCAATCCATACGCCGGCATAGCCGAAGAAATCACCGATATTTGACTGATTGTAGTGGAATTTTTCAATCAGAAAGACCTGGAAGAACTGAACAAAAAAATTGAAGCCGAGCGTAAGAATGAATACGACTAACAGAATAGTGCGCAAATGGCTGATTTCCATGGCACGTTTAATGTTATAAAAACCTGTGAAAAGGCTTATGCGGGCCTTGGAACGGGTATGGAGTGTTTCCTGAAAGAATACCAGAAACAGCAGAATGTTGATGACGCTCAGCGCAGCTGCAAACCAGAATGGCGTGGCAATGCTGAGTGCCGGATGCAGTGTGGAGTCCGACAATTTTCCGCCAATGTACGGTCCCAGAATAAAGCCCAATCCAAAAGCCATGCCCAGCAGGCCGAAATTGCGGGTTTTCAAACTTTTTTCCTGGCTTATATCCGCTGCCGCCGACATGGCGATAGAGATATTGCCGCCGGTAAATCCGTCCAGTGCACGCGAGAAAAAGAGCAACGGCACATTTCTGGTCACAATGCCGATGGCAAACAACGCATAGCCGACAAGAGTGCCGAAGAGCGACATAATCAGCGTTACTTTGCGGCCGTATCTGTCGGATGCCGCGCCCAAAATAGGTGACCCGAAGAACTGCAGTAGCGGATACGCGGCCAGCAGGAAGCCATACAGAATGGATCGTGTCGCGAGTGAGGTATGAGCCGGCAGAATGCTTACCGGTGTGTCCAGAACAATGACGGCCAGGACAGGCAGGGCTATACCGACGCCCATCATATCCAAAAAGACAGTCAGGAAGAGCGGAACGAGGGTGCGTTTGTGGGTAGAGACGTTTCGTGAAATGTCCGTCATACAATCCGGGATGAGTGGAGGCGTATACTACTTTAAAGCCATCTTCATAAGCCAGTTTCCAATGCCAAATACAATACTTACCAGTACCCAACCTGCAATGCCGCCCAGAATCTCCATGTGCACCAGATTCTGGTCCATGAGTTGTATCATGCTGTAGGTGAGCCACATAAAAATGCCGTTAATGAGAATGAGTGCCAATAGCATGGCAAATAATTTCAGTGGTAGTGCCAAAATGCCCAGCAGTGGCCGGATAATGATATTCATGAACGTAAGCAGCGCGCCAATGACAATGTAGGCAAACAGTCCGCCTCCCACCGAAAAGTAATCCGTAAGATAGCTGGCCATAGCCCAGACCAGCAGGATATTCAGTATTGCACGGATGAACAGCCGGGCTGGGAAAGAAAGCGTATGATTCTCGTGAGGCATGGCGCAAAGATTAGCGCACGGAGAAGCGTACTGTCACCTTGCGGTCATCCAACTCCATGGCATGGTCATCACCCTGGGCGGTGCCTATGATGGCATTTGTCTCACGTTCAATAAGTGCCTGATGGCCGGATAGAATGTCATCTGCGCCGGTTACAGCCAGGACAATCTGATCCTGCATCTGAAGGCCCTGTTCTTTGCGGAGCTTCTGTATGCCCCGGACTATATCGCGTGCCAGGCCTTCCAGCTGGAGTTCGGGCGTTACGGTTGTATCCATACTCACTACAATACCGTGATCGGCCGCCACATTGGCCGAGCCTTCCCGGCTGCGGTAGACCACTGTCACTTCCTCGGGTAGAAGCGTTTCGCCCATAATATCTATGGATCCGTCTTCTTTGACCGTAAATTCACCGCGTTTACCGGCCGCTATGAGCTCCTGCACCTTTTTGCCGAACCGCGGACCGGCTTTGCGGGCATCTACCTGCGCGAACGCTTCGGCCAATGTACCCGGGTCTTCCACGAATTCCAGGTTTTTCACGTTCAACTCATCACGCAGTAGTTGCAGGTCGGCATGTGTCAGCCAGTCGCGCGACAGGATATCGGTTGGAAGTGCCACAATGCTGCCAGCCAGCGGTTGTCGTACTTTTACCTTCTGGTCGGAGCGGATACTAAGGCCCAGCGATACAATGCGCCGCATAACGCGTGTTTTGTGTAATAATACGTGTTCATCAGCGGTCAGCTGTCTTGTTTCCGGCCAACGGGTAAGGTGCACGGAACCATGCTCTTCACCGGTAAGGTTGAGATACACGGCTTCCGTCATAAACGGGCAGAACGGCGCGAGCAATTGGCTGACTGTTAACAGCACATCGTACAATGTAGATAAAGCCATCTGCTGATCCTCCGTGTGTTCGCCTTCGCCGGGACTGTCTTCCTGCAGGGCTGATTTACCCGCAAAACGCCGGCGCGACAGGCGAATGTACCAGTTGGTGAGCCGGTCAATGGTTTCATGGAGTTCATTACAACAGGCAGAGAGGTCGTAGCTGTCCAGCTGGGCAGTCATACGGTTCGTTAAATCCTGTATCTCGGTTAATATCCAGGTATCCAGTGGATGATCGGATTTTTTCCGTGTCGGGACTGGTTCCCATCCCGCCGCGTTGGCATATGTGACAAAGAACGAATACGTATTCCAAAATGGTAAAAGGACATTGCGCAGCGTTTCCTCTACCAGTTTTTCGGAGAATCGCATGTCTTCCGCCCGCACGGCAGGTGATTGCATGAGGGCAAAACGGACTGCATCGGCGCCGTGCTTGTCAACAATAATAAGTGGTTCCGGGTAGTTCTTTAGGCGCTTGCTCATTTTTTTGCCGTCCTCGGCCAGCACGGTGCCGTTTACAATACAGTGCTCAAATGCCGGTTTGCCAAACAGGGCGGCGCTTAAGACGGTAAGCGTATAGAACCATCCGCGTGTCTGGTCGATTCCTTCGGCAATAAAATCAGCCGGAAAACCTGGCGGCAGGCTGTCGGAGGTGCTTTCAAACGGGTAATGAGCCTGGGCATATGGCATGGATCCGCTCTCAAACCAGCAATCCAGTACATCCGGAATGCGGCGGAATTTTGGTCCCAGATAGATAGTTTCGGTATGGCAGTTCGGGTAAAGCGTGTAGCCGGAAGCACCCTGCTCCACCTGCTTGAGCGCATTTATGAAGCGGCCGTGAGTTACCAGTAGCACGCGTTTGCCTGCGTACTGTTCTTTTATATAAAGAATAGCTGCTTTTGCCCGGTCCAGAAGAGCGGCTTTGGATTCACCGTCCGGCATATCCATCAGGTTTAACCGGAAGTTCCTGGCAAATTCCGGATCTATAGCCTCCAGCTCCTGTATGGTCTTTCCTTCGTAAGCGCCAAACGATTGTTCCTGAAATAGTGCCATGGGGATAATGTCCTTATTCCAGCCTTCGGTAACAATACATGCTGTTTCATTGGCTCTCTGCAAGTCCGATGAAAGGATGACATCATAGTCCTCCATTTTTAGTACTGACTGCACCCCGGCCGCCTGTTTCCTGCCAAGTTCCGACAGTTCCCTATCCGATGCGCCGGTAATTCTTCCCTCCCCGTTCCAGTCGCTCTCGCCATGCAGCAGAACAGTTAACTGCACAGCTGTCGGGTCCTCTGCTTCATGCCAGCTAATAGAATCCATAACCTCCTTGTGTAAGTCGAACGGGCTGCCCGTCTGATGGTCCCAGTAAAATGTATAGGGCGTTGCGTAAGACGGAAATGGTTGTTCGGTTAACTTACGCGGCTCCTCACCGGTAAAGAAATATTCTATATTTTTGACTATATCCGCATGAGTAACGAGCACTATATGTTCACCTTTATTGTTCAGTATTATCTCCTTTAGAAAGGGCTGAACCCTTCTATTTACGTCTTCCCAATTTTCCATACCCGGTAGATGATAGATTGTTTCAATTTTGTTCGTTTCCAGCTTATGCTGCCGTCGTTCTTTTACAAACGACAAGTCGGTGTAATCCAGTGTCTTGCCTTCATACTCGTTAAATTCAACTTCACGGATACGATCATCTATTTCGACAGGAATGCCGGTTTCCTTGCCGATAACTGCTGCAGTTTGTTGGGTTCGTGCCAGCGGAGAAGAATAAATTTTTTGTACACCTTTATCCTTTAATATAAGAGCTAATTTAAATGCCTGTAATTTTCCATTTTCGGTTAAATCTGTTCCAGGAACCTCGCTTTGATATATGGGAATGAGATTGCCTTCGCTTTCGCCGTGTCTTACTACGGTAATCTTTGTAAAGCGACCCGGGCATATTCCGCGCACGGCATCACGGCTGCCAAGGACACGTATCTCACCGGTTGTGTCGTGCCGCCAAAGCGGTAAGGGGGTTCCCCAGTAGCGGCTGCGGGAAATAGCCCAGTCACGGGAGTTTTCGAGCCAATTCCCAAAGCGTCCATCGCGTATGTGATCCGGTACCCATTCCGTTTGCGCATTCGCTTTCAGCATGGCTTGCTTGATTTTCTCAACTGAAACGAACCAGGAAGAAGTGGCATAGTTAAGCAGCGGAGTGTCGCACCGCCAGCAGTGAGGATACGTGTGAGTATAACTTATTTGTTCAAATAATAGCCCTTTCTCTTGAAGTTTTTTTATTATTTTTTGATCGGTTTTAGTCGGGTCGTCCTTTGGTTTTACTTCCTGTCCTGCAAAGTCGGTTACGGCAGGTATAAATTTCCCTTCCATGGTTACATGCTGGAGTACTTTGGTTCCTTCGCGTTTGCCCACTTCAAAGTCATCTTCGCCAAAGCCCGGTGCAATATGTACAACACCCGTGCCATCTTCCGTTGTCACAAAATCGCCTGCTACCACTCGGAAGGCAAGTGGGTAATCGGCAGTAAAATAGGGGAAAAGAGGCGTATATTTTTTGCCAATCAAATCCTGCGCGGATAGTTCGGAGAGAAGTTCATAGGACTCATTGTCTGGCTGGTTATTTTTAGGTTTTTCATTGGATTTCTTCGTAAAATAAGCCTGAGAGGCTATGTAAACGCCGTTTTGGTCAGGATTTTCCGTATTTTTGTAGCGAAACTTCACATAAGTCACACCCGGATTTACTGCCAGAAACAAGTTTCCTGGCAATGTCCAGGGCGTGGTTGTCCAGGCCAGAACATAGGTCTTCTCATTACTCGTTTCCTTTGAATCCTTTCCGTCTTTTGGTTCCTCCAGGACAAACTTCACCACCGCGGATTGATCCGTTACTTCTTTATAGCCCTGCGTTACTTCAAAGTTGCTCAGCGGCGTGACACAGCGCGGGCAGATTTGCATGGGCTTATGACCTTCATAGATAAGACCTTTTTTATAAAGTTCCTCAAATACCCACCAGATGCTTTCCATGTAATCGGGGTCCATGGTGCGGTAGTCCCAGTCCATGTCCGCCCAGCGTCCCATGCGTTCCACGGTCGTCCGCCACTCTTTGGTATAGCGTAGTACTACGCTGCGACATAAGTCATTAAAGGCCTTTACGCCCATGGCTTTGATCTTATCCCGGTCCAGGCCGAACTCTTTTTCTACTTCGTATTCAACGGGCAATCCATGGCAATCCCACCCAAAACGGCGTTGTACATGCTTACCCTGCATGGTCTGGTAACGCGGAATAACATCTTTGATAGTGCCGGCCAACAAGTGACCGTAATGCGGCAGGCCGGTGGCAAACGGCGGGCCATCGTAAAAGCTAAAACTGTCTTTGCCACCCTTTTTGCGTTCAGACTCTGTATCCAGCGCAATCAGGCTGCGGAGCGAGCGCTTAAAGGTATCTTCCTCTTGCCAGTATTTGAGTATGCCGCGTTCCAGCGCTGGAAATGATTGTTTAGGGTCGATGGGGTCGAACATAGAAAATTGGATAAATTCAGCAGAGAGTATAGATGCTTTAGTTGTGGAATAATATTTGAATATAGACTTGGCTTTAAACTAATATTAGTTTATAAGTATAATTCATATTGTTTGGCTCTTTATATATGAATAAGGATTTGGATACATCTGGTAAAGATTTTGAATCTTTGCATGGCGAAGTGAGACGAGCAAAACTTCGTTCTGTAGCGATCGTATATTTTATGGATAGAGTTAATAAAGAAATAAACAAAGTTTTTCAATACAAAGACGTAGATGAATTTGAAAATGTTTTAGAGGATTTAGTACGTTTTTGTCATTATGAAAACCAGAAAGAGGCAGTTCCGCTTTGGGAAGTGGCGGCAGATTACGTGGCACTAAAAGATTTTGACAATGATGCAGACATCCAAAAAGCATGTGTCGCATACGAAAAGCGGCGGGATATTGATCTTAAATTAAAAGATGAAGAGGCGCATATTTTGGCTTTGTATAATCAAAATGAAAGGGTGCAATTTATCAAGCCGGGAGTAAATCCTTTATATCGCGGGGAAAGACATGCTGAGAGAGGCTTTATTCACACAGAAACTACCCGGTTGAAAAACTTGATAGATCTTTTGAATACGATTGCCTATGTTGAATCACATTTTCTTCATCGTGTTAGAAATTTATTACTTATGCCGCTTAGAAAGGGCCAGGATATCGATGAGACTATCAAATTTACACGTAATGAATTTTGTCATATTTTGTATTCATCTCGCCTTACCGGCGAAGTTGAGGTGTCTATACCTCTTTTAATAGGTATTTTATATAATGATGTATTGGATCAGGCAGACAACGCTATTCCTATAGAAGAATTCATAGCCAATAAGCAACCAGGTAGGTTCGAAGTCAGTCTTAATAAATCCGATCAGTCGCTAAAAGATGCATTTATGGGAGCAAAGTTCCTACTCTATACGGAAGATGGAAAAGACTATCCGGTAGCTGACGAGGAAGAGGTAATAGAGTATGGGTAGATAGTATCTTTTGGCTATACAAACAGCAAAAAATACTTGCAACATACCAAGGAATGCGTAGTATTATGATGTAATATTTTATTTGTATTGGTCAAGATTATGAGAATTGATACCGTCAATCCCAGTGTGTACGCGCAGCTACGTAGACTTCACGGTCTGAATGACCGGGCAGATACTGTAGCAGCGCAGGTTAATATCATAGAAGTGGATTACGAGCAGATTATCAGGGAAAAACTTGCCGCTGACATGCGGATTCTTGTCAACGATATTCTTAGGGATCCAACTTCTGTCGATATATTGCGGCTTTCGGCCGAATTATTACTCAAGCTCGAAGATTGCATGGCTGAAAAGGGACGAAATTCGATGAGTCACGACGATGATAATTTGCAACTCGAATCTCCGCTGACAGATCGTATGAATCACTTGCAGACTGCCTCTTCTGAGCCCTTGGTAAATAATGTTGATTTAAGCTTAATCTGGGAATTGAGTCGCGTTTTAACTCAGAATATACATAATATTACAGTTTCCATTCTGGATGAGGATAGTGAGTTTCAGCCTGGTCCAAACGGTATTGCTGCATAATTTTGTATAGTATGGATCGTCAACTTCATAGAATACCCGGCCCGGAAATTACTAATTATTATAATGGCGGTCAGCCAGGAAGGTTACTACATAGTGATTCAATTAACTCCATGCTCGAGCAGTTTAAGGCCATTTTTCAAGACGCAGTTGCCAAGCAAAAAGCAGAAATCGCACGCTGGAAAGAGTGGCTTCCTTGTATTTCAGATGCGACAGAAATAGATATTCCTACCATGGCGGCTTTATATCAGCAGACTATTGTCTCAAATAAAAAGTTGAATGATTTAATAAGAGGAAATGAAGAGCAGCAATACAGGGCAAGAATAAACCTCGAGAATGAAGGAGGCTTCTTGCATGAAGAAGCTCCGGATATGAATTTAGAGCAGTATGTACATCAGGGTATTTGTCGCGTGCTTAAATCTCCAGCGGAGGGAGTATTGGGTTTTTATACTATTCTTACCGACCATAAAGCAGTTCAGGAAACCAGTATGCGCGAATTCGGTTGGCAACCAGGCAAGAAATATGAATCAATTACCGATTTACCGCAGGTAAATACTGCCGGTGATAAACTTATGTGGATAAAGCCCGAGTATGCCTGCAACGTGTTAAATAAGATTGAGGAAAACAGACTTGCGCTTCCGGGTAGCATTGTCATCAAAAGGAATGATATCAATAACCTGCCGACCAGAGACCTGGGTCTTGCAACAGCCTTAAAAGTTCAGGCATATGAAAGCCTGCCGGAGGATTGCTATACGCTTACCAGTATCTTCCATATTCGCCGGGTAAAAACGGAGAATGTAGATATGATATTTGAATCGTCTGTCGTCAACAGATGGAGTGAAATTATGAACAGGCGGTTAGGTGCCGAAGCCATTGGTTATAGAATTGAAAAATTTATCCGGGCTGATGGTATCGAATTGGAGGTGTACTGGGAGTTAAACTCGTCCAAAGTAAAAGACCTTGTGCGACGGGCATATGAAAGAAAGACATAATTTATGCCTCTTTTTGATTAACTGCGATTAAATTGCCTCCAATAAGCAATGTTATTGCCATTATGACAGGGCCCATGCCTGCCCATCCGAATATAATTCCATCAGCAATACATGTTATGATTGCTGCTGCGTTAATGGAGCGGGATACGCCTTGGTAACTTAATTGCTGCGTAAGATAGTAGAAAAGAACATAAGGAAGTCCTACGAAAAAAACGCTAAAAAGACTTGTGAGAACAATAATATTAAAAGACGGAATTGAGCTTCTCAGTACGAATAGCAGTGGTGTTGAGGTGATGGCAGCCGTAAGGCTTGTATAAAAAAAGAACTGCGTATAGCGAGCATGAATACGAGCTTCTTTCTGGAATTTATTGCTTGCTGCCGTGTAAATTGCAAACATGCCGAGTACGCATATGGAAAGTACAATGCCTAACTGGTCATAACCGCTGAAGAATAATATTCCGAGGCCTGCAATAGTAAGTGCCCAGGATGCTGAGAATGAAGCCACCGAACGTTTTCTTATAAGAAGTGGTGATATGAGAATGACGGCAGTGGCACGCAGGATGCCGTTGTAAATACTGGGAGATGTATGATCCAATGCCACGTATGTGAGAATGTTAACAAAAAACAACGTAACGCCTGCTACCCAAAGCGAAGGCTGCCTGAGGGGAATTCTGGATAGTTGATTGTTGCGATTCATGAAGAAGAAAATAGCAGCCGCAAAAATGGCAGTAGACCATGCTCTAATGACGGCAAAATATTCAGGCGTAATATCCGTCATTAGTATTTTTTTTGCGAAGATTGGATCCAATCCCCAAAGTATTAAGAGAATAATGACAGCGAATACGTTGATAATAGCTGATGAAGATGAAATTTTCATTTTTACATTCAGCCCTAGATATTGTAACTCTTTGTAAAAAAGTAATTGCTCATCTCGTGTCAGCAATACTTCAATCTTTCCTCTGCCGGGCCGGGATAACGGTTTAAGCTGAATATAAAGATTAAGAATTCGATGGCTGTATTTTTGATAAATTTTATTCATGTCATTTGGCAGATCCTGTTTTTCTTTGGGGATGGGAAAAGATACTTCCCATTTCAACGGCTTTGATTGCTTGCTGTTTTTTTTTCTGCCAAAAGTATTGGCTACTTTTTGAGGATCGATTCTGCCATCTGCAATGGCAATAAATGTATCATCCAGCGTTTCAAGGCCGATGGTTTGCAGGGAGGTTTCTAATTTTGCCTTGTCAAATTCTTCGATGTATCCCTGCTTTTGATCCAGCAATATTTCTTGCAGAATATCTCTGCCAAGCAATAATTTTTTATTTATTGATTTGGAAGACAGGGCATTGCGGATTTCAGCACTTGCAAAAGCCGTATGGACCCACTGAAGCCATTCACGATTTACTGTCTGATGCCTGTTGAACGTCACCTCCAGCGAATCAGCCTGGTTCAATGATGTGTAAAAAGGGACTTCCTTTCCATTGACGCGGATGGAGGAAATGCGCAGGCCTTCTTCCTGTAAAAGATACAGTGCGGCATCCAGCGCAGTGGATTCCTTTGGTACCTGCATCGTCTTATCGCCGGGGCCGTGAATGAGCATGGTTTCGCCTAAAATATCGCTCTGCAGGCTGCCCCAGAAATCGTTACTGCTTCCTTTTGTATCCTTGGCCAGCGGAGAAATACGAAGCGTCCAGGAAAGATATTCTTTTACACCGAGTGCCTTATGATTAAAGCAGAACAGTGTTACGCCTTTCTCGGTATATTCCTGCATTTCGTGCGTGCGGATTTTGCAGCGGACACGGGTGCCGTCGCTTAGAATGATGGTAGTGTGCAGCGCCTTATAGCCGTTAATAAGCGGTCCGTTAATATAGTCCTGGAAGGAAAGCATTTCACGCGGCCAGAGCTGATGCAACATGCCCAGGCACTGGTAGCATTCATCTACCGTATCGCACTCGAAGACAATGGCGATATCGGCAATACCGGTAATGGCCGAGCCTTCGGCATTGAGTTGCGGACGCAGTTTATCAAAACGCTGATCCTCATAATGAAGATCAAACTTGGGTCCCATGGCTGGAAATTCCTCAGTCATATACTGCCGGATAGCTTTTGTGACGGTTTGTGCCCGGCGCTCCAGCTTATCCCGTAAGGCCAATAATTGTTTTAGTTCTTCCGGTTCCAGTACGGCCGTACAAAGTTCTTCCATTTCCAGAAAAACCGATTGCATGCTCAGGCGGTCGGCGATTTTTACGTACACGTCCATGGTTTCCTGCGCCATAATGCGTTGCTTTTCCGGTGACAGGAATTCAATCGTCTCCATATTGTGCAGACGGTCGTACAGCTTGATGATCATGATGCGGACATCTTTTTCCATGAGGCTGAAAATCTTGCGGAGCGTTTCAATTTGCTCGTTCATGCTGGAATGCTCAGCCATATCTTCGTCATATAATTTCGTGACACCGTCGATAAGCATGGCCACATGGCCGTTGAAGGCTTTGTCAATTTCTTTCAGCGTAAGAGGCGTGTCTTCCACGGTGTCGTGCAATAAGGCGGCAATGAGCGTGTCGGCATCGGCTGCCACGTGAGTCAGTTTTTCGGCGACGGCAATGGGGTGCGTAAAGTACGGCTCACCGGATTTCCGCTTTTGGTCTTTATGCATATGTTCGCCCAGTTCAAAAGCCTTCTGCACACGCTTTTTATCGTCAGCATGTAAGTAGCCCAAAGAGGATGCAAATTCATTCCAATGCATATAGACTTGTAATTTTACTCTCATTTAAGCTTTTGGCACGCTTTTTTTTAGCTTACGTTAAAACAATTTTAAGCGTTTTTTTCACATTGGCAAAAATTTCGGTGTTCTCGTCCATTTCAGATATGTCATTCCAGGTAAACCATCGCAGATCTTCTGCTTCAGTTTGCTCGCATTGGAGTGCCTGTTCTTCGCATAAAGGCCGGGCCAGATAGACAAAATCCATGTGCTGATGAAACGGTTCGCCGCGTTCGGGGCTGGCGGGAATATGCTCCAATAGCAGCAGGTACGGCTTTCGGAGCAGCCGGCCTTCGTGGTCACTTGTCTCAAAAACATTCGGCTGATGGTCGCTGGCCAGTTCTATATCCAGCCCTGTTTCCTCCTTGCACTCCCTCCGCGCAGCATCTTCCGGCAGCTCATTGGCATCCACGTGTCCGCCCGGCGGCATCCAGCGGCCCAGGCGCTTGTGCCAAAGTAAAAGCACGCGCTTGCGGCTGTCTATGACAATGGCAGTGGCGGTAAAGTGTCGGATCATCAGCAGGATAGTAAGTCACGCACTCTGTATGGTAAAGAAGCCTTTACGATGGTGTCTCCGGTTCTGTATGTCGTGCGTTTCACACTGGCATATAGCTTATATAATTATGGATGCGTATCCAGAATCATTACCTCCGGCCAGGCGAATAACCGTGCCCGGACACCGGATTCACCCACGCCGCGGGTAATGGCCAGCGTCGTGTCGGCATCAATGGTAAATATTCCCTGGTCATACTGCCTGCCCAGACGGTCGGGAATTTTTGCCAGTGGCCCCATGAAGGGCAACCGTATTTGTCCGCCGTGCGTATGTCCGGTCACAATCAGTTGGGCGCGTTTGCTCTGGTCGTTTAAGATAATATCCGGACTATGGGAAAGAAGAATAAGTGGCATGTCTTTCGGGACGCTTGCCAGTGTCTGCGTAAGTTCATAGTTACGGAACAGCGGATCATCCATGCCGGCAATGGCTATGTCTCCGCCTGGCATGTGCACGATGGCGGATGTGCCGCGCAATGTAATGATATGCATGTCTGCCAGATATTTTTCGATGGCGTCGGATGCATTCTTATATCTTGTGCCGCCGTTTTCGCCAATATTTCCAAGGTCATGGTTCCCAATGACGGCATAGATTCCAAATGATGCGTGTATATTTCCCAGCGGCGCCAGGTCCTCCAGTTTTGCTTCCGATGTGTACAAAAAATCTCCGGGAATAAATACCAGATCCGGTTTTGTGGCATTCACTTTTTTTACAACGCGCTCTACGAAGCGTTTTCCTTTAAACGGGCCGACGTGCAAGTCTGAAATGACCGCAATGGTCAGCGGCTGTCTGGCCGGGAATGCCACGCTATGGTGCGTCGTCACAATAATCTGCGGCTCAACGAACGCGCCGTAGAGAACAGTGAAAAACCCGATAATACCCAGAATGCCGATAGGAGCAATAATGAACCGCCTTCTGGCTTTCCTATTCCGCCTGAGCCACACGAGGCTGCCCGCACTCAGTGCCACAAAATAGGCCAGCATCAGCAGGATCATCATATCTCCCGGGAAGGCGTAGGTATTGAGCAGGAACATGTGAAGCCAGTTTAATTGACCGGCCTCCGTTCGCCTAGGTTGTCTGCGTGCAATAAATCTCGTTTTTTTCAGCCATAAAAATTGCCCCCAAATCCGAATTTTCGGAAGTGGGGGGCGTAACTCAGCCGGCGAGAACTTTTGCCGGGATCAGTCTTCTGAAACCCCATTGCAGTGCCCAGAAGATCCAAATTGCCGGCACTGCCAGCAAGATGCTGGCAGCAATAGTGGCGGCGACGTAGATGGACCAGTCGCAGGTGATGGAATGAACGTGTCCCATGGCTTTATCCTCGCTGGACTGAGTAGGGATCGTCACGTCACGTTGACGTGCATACTAAATATTATACATTTAAATAATCAAATGTCAATTTTATGGACCGCAATATTTTCCGGCTGTGGGTTCGCTTAAGACACGGCATGCCGTGTCTTAAGGAAGTGCTAGCTGTCTTGTAATTTTAATTTCTCTTTCCCTTCGCCAGCATTTTCTCCAGGTATTGCCCGGTGTAGCTCTCGTCAGTTTTGGCAATTTCTTCCGGTGTTCCAATGGCCACTACTTTTCCACCGCCGTTACCGCCATCCGGACCGATATCAATAATGTGATCCACGCACTTGAGCACGTCTAAGTTATGTTCAATGACCAGCACGGTATTGCCTTTCTCTACCAGGCGCTGCAGTACTTCCAGCAGGCGCTGGATATCATCAAAGTGCAGGCCGGTCGTCGGCTCATCCAGAATATAGAATGTCTTGCCGGTTGCGCGCTTGGTAAGTTCGGTTGCCAGCTTGACGCGTTGTGCCTCTCCGCCGGAGAGGGTGGTGGCGCTCTGTCCCAAGTGGATGTAGCCGAGTCCCACATCCTCCAGTGTCTGCAGCTTATTTTTAATGGACGGCACCGCACTAAAGAAGTTCAGGCCTTCGCTAATGGTCATGTCCAGCGCCTCGGCAATATTCTTGCCCTTGTACGTAATTTCCAGTGTTTCGCGGTTGTAGCGTTTGCCGTGACACGTTTCACACGTTACAAAGACATCCGGCAGGAAATGCATTTCAATCCGCTTGAGTCCGTCACCTTCGCAGTCTTCACAGCGGCCGCCCTTGACGTTAAAGCTAAAGCGTCCCGGTTTGTAGCCTCGCATTTTTGCTTCGGGCACAGCGGCAAACATATCGCGGATGTCGGTGAAAATACCGGTGTAGGTGGCGGGGTTACTGCGCGGCGTGCGGCCGATTGGCGACTGGTCAATGACAATTGCTTTATCCAGGTGCTCCAGCCCTTCGATGCTGCCGTAATTTTGCGGCTTGGAATGGGCTTTGTTTAAGACGCGCAGAAGCTCGGGTGCCAGAATACCGTGAATGAGACTGGATTTCCCGGAGCCGGATACGCCGGAAATGCCCAGGAATGTGCCCAGTGGAAAGGAGACATCAATATGCTGCAGGTTATGATGATGCGCATCTTTGACATGGATGAATTTGCCGTTTCCTTTGCGGCGTTTCTTGGGAATGGCAATGAATTTCTTGCCGCTCAAATACTGGCCGGTTACCGAGTGCTCCATGGCAATAAGCTCCTGCGGTGTGCCCTGGGCAATCACCTGTCCGCCATGCTTACCGGCGCCGGGACCGATTTCCAGCAGATAATCGGCAGCTTCAATCGTCTCTTCATCATGCTCCACGACAATGACGGTGTTACCCAGGTCTCGTAGTTGCGTCATGGTGCGGATGAGACGTGAATTATCACGCTGATGCAAGCCGATGCTCGGTTCGTCCAAAACGTACAGCACGCCCTGCAATGCCGAACCGATCTGTGTGGCCAGGCGAATACGCTGCGCTTCGCCGCCGGAAAGAGTGGCGGCCGAACGCGACATGGTGAGGTATTTGAGTCCCACGTTTTCCAGGAATGTGAGGCGCGCGATGATTTCCTGAAGTACTTTTTTGACAATAGTGTACTCATATGATGAAAGCGCGAGTTGACTAGTTGATTGGTTGATTGGTTCAGTATTCTGTTTTTTCGTTTTTCGTTTTTCGTTTTTCGTTGTATCTGATGGAACCAGGGACTGGAAAAATATTTCCGCTTCCTCAATGCTCATGTCGGTGCCGTCGACAATATTTTTCTCGCCGACTGTCACTCCCAGAATTTCTTTTTTCAGGCGCCTGCCGCCGCATGATGTACAAGGCAGTTCTTCCATGTATTCCTCCATTTGCGAGCGCATGTAACTGCTGTCTGTTTCGCTGTGACGCCGCTCCAGGTTGGGAATAAGTCCTTCGTAGGAAGTGGCGTAGCGGCTGCCGAACTTAAAGGAGTTCACCTGTACGTTAATCTGCTTATCGTAGCCGTGCATAATAATATGCTGATGTTCCGGTTTGAGCTTGTTCCATGGCGTGTCCAAATCAAACCCGAGTGCCGTGGCCAGGCCTTCCAGAATTTGTGTCATATACCCCATACGGCTGGCGGATGTGGCCCATGGGTGCAATGCGCCTTCGGCAATGGAAAGTTTTGGGTTGGGAATAACCAAATTTTCATCCACGCGCAGAATAGAGCCGAGTCCGTGACATTCTTCGCAGGCGCCGTGTGGTGAATTGAAAGAGAAGCTGCGTGGTTCAATATCCGGAATATCTTTATCCGGGTGCAGCGGACACACAAATGATTCCGAGAAGCGCGTTTCGGCATCCGTATCCACATCCAGCACAATCAGCGAACCTTCGCCGCGCTTGAGTGCCAGTTCCACCGAGTCCGCCAGGCGCGTCCGGTTCGGATTACTTTCATTGTCCTTTATTTCCAGGTCGCGGATAATAAGACGGTCCACCACGATTTCAATGGTGTGCGGCTGCTTGGGATCCAGTTTTATATCCTCGTCGGCTGTCACAATCTGGCCGTCAATCCGCATGCGCACAAACCCTTCACGCTTGATACTGTCTATAATTTTGACATGCTCACCTTTGCGGCCTTCCACCACCGGTGCCAGAATGAATATTTTCCTGCCATCCGGCATGTGGGTAATAGTCTCCACAATTTGTGTCGGTGACTGCTTGCCAAGTACGCGGCCGCAGACCGTGCAGTGAACCTTGCCCACCTTGGCCCACAGCAAGCGCATGTAGTCATAAATTTCCGTTACCGTACCAACAGTGGAACGCGGGTTCCTTGGCGCAGTTTTTTGATCAATAGAAATGGCTGGTGAAAGCCCTTCTATGCTATCAACTTCCGGTTTTTCCATTTGCGCGATGAATTGCCGGGCGTAGGCCGACAGACTTTCTACATACCGGCGCTGGCCCTCGGCAAAAATAGTGTCGAATGCCAGGGTGGATTTCCCCGAACCCGACAGTCCGGTAATCACTGTCAGTTTATTGCGCGGAATAGAGACATCAATATTTTTAAGGTTGTGCATGCGGGCACCCTTAACGATTATTCGTTCCATAAGAGAGATTGAGAATTGATCGGCCTTCGTCCGTCGCGGCGGATGACAGCCAACGAGAAATTGAAAATTGGAATAAGTAAAACACAACATCTGGCGCCGCTTTTACCGCAGTTACACACGTACAAAAACCCCGCGGCGTGCGTGGCGAGAGCTGAGCTTACACAAAAATTAAGCTTTTGTCCATGGTAGGGGCCGGGTTTTCTGTTCATAAAGCCGGAAAGGCCTGGCGGCCGTATCTCCGCTTACTGTGACCATAAAGTTGGGATTCATCCTCACGTGGCTACTCTTGGTAATAAGTGCTATTTTAGCTGTCTATGTTTACAGGCATTATTGAGGCAACGGCTAAAATTCTTCAAAAGACAGACAATACCCTGCAGATTGAGCGTCCGTCTTTATTTAGTGATATAAAGGAGGGGAATAGCATCAGCGTGTCGGGCACCTGTCTTTCGGTCACAAAATTTGATCAGACTTTTATGGAATTTGATGTGGTTCCAGAGACATGGAGCCGCACAAAGTTTGGTGGTATGAACATAGGTGATTCGGTCAACCTGGAACGGTCGCTGGCTGCCAATGGCCGCTTTGAAGGGCATATTGTGCAGGGGCATGTGGAGGCCGTGGGAATGGTGCAGGCACTTACTATGCTTCTGCAGGACTCATCTGCCGAGGGTTCCTGGCAGGCAGCTATGTTGCATATTGTTCTGCCCAGGCAACTGCTGGACCGGGTTGTTTTCAAAGGATCTATCGCCATCGACGGAACATCTCTGACAGTGGCAAATATTGATCAACAAATTTGTTCAATTGCACTCATTCCACACACACTGGAGCACACGACGCTCGGGTTGCTGAAAACAGGCGATGCCGTGAATATTGAGACTGATGTACTCGGGCGTTATGTCTCTGCTATGCTTAGCCGCTCTCCTTCCCCTCAAAACGTATGAAGGCACACACTGGCGGGCTTATTATGCCAAAGGCGGCAGACAGCTGGAAAATCGGTATTGTGTATTCCTCTTATTATAAGGAGGAGATGGATAGTCTGGTGGCCGGCGCCAGGGCGGCACTTATGGAAGCCGGTATAGAGGAGACGCATATTGAGACGTTCGAAGCGCCGGGTTCGTTCGAGGTTCCGCTTATTGGTGCGGCACTGGCCGAAACCGGTACGTTTAGTGCGCTCATGGGCTTTGGTATTATTCTGGAAGGCGCCACGCACCATGCACGGCTACTGGCCGAACAGGTAGCGGCCGGGATCATGCAGATCCAGATTAATCACGTCATTCCATTTGCTTTTGAAATTTTGTATGTGAATACCATTGAGCAGGCCCGCGAACGTGCGTTTGGCGAGCATAATAAAGGAAGGGAAGCGGCATATGCCGTATTGCATTCGCTGGTGACGCTGGGAAAAATCAGGCAATAGCGGCATGTAAGTCTGAAACTCAATTTCTGAACTGCCCGGACGCAGGTATCGGCCATACTCCGCTATAGTGGACTATGGCTGAAGGCTCAATCATTCAAGACTCAAAAACGAAACATGCGTTGAGGCAATATGATCAGGGCAAAGAAGGGGGTAGAATAATTTCCTCTCTCCTCCCGTTTCGTATGCGCATGTTTCGCTCTATCTCCGTGGCAACATTGTTCACGCTTGTAGCTTTGCCGGTTCAGGCGGCTATTTTCCCGGATGTCCCGGCTGGCTACCCGTATAAGAAGCAGATTGATAAGCTCGTGTTCCAGAATGTTATTACCGGCAATGCCGATGGCACGTTCAAGCCGTCCACTCCGGTGAACCGCGCGGCAATGGTTGTGCTTCTGTATCGGGCAATGGGGAAAACACCAGCCGAACCGGAAAAGATTTGCATGTCGGATATTGTACCCGGCTCGTGGTATGAGGCTGCTGTGTGTCATGCACTCGGCCAGCGCTTTGTAGCCGGCTACGCAGGCGGAACATTTGAACCAAATAAGGCAGTCACGCGTGCCGAAGCACTTAAAATGATTGAAACAATTATGGAATTTGATCTGTCACTGGACAGTATCAAAAATTACCAGCCGCCGGTCTTGCATGATGTATCTGCCACGGACTGGTTTGCAAACTACGTGTACTTTGGGTACCTCCGGCATATTCTGCCGATTGATGGCTGGACAGGCGATACGCTGTCGCCGAATAGTCCGCTCAGCCGTGGTGAGGCGGCGGCGCTTATCTACAACGCATTATCGGTAAAAAATCTGCTCACTACGCCTGCCGTTGGCGCGTCTTCTTCTTCGCTTGTTGCTCTTACGGAAGAAAAGAGGCAGGCGGACATGCAGCAGAAGCGTGATGAAGAAATAAAGAAAGCCGATGAGCGCGCCAAAGAAGTACGTATGAAAACGGTAAATATTCCGTTCAGTGATTCGGAAACTTTCATCAAAAAGAAGCCGTATTCATACAATTTTACCGTAAAGCAAACGGCAACTATAGAAGTAGTGGCTACTCTTGCGTCTGCCGGCACCGGCAGTATGAGTGCGCGCCTGTACTACCTGGCCGATACCGGTATTTCCAGCGAGTATTATTTATCTTTCACAGAGAAAGACAGCGCCTACCTGCGTGTTACGCTCAAGCCCGGCAAATACCAGATAGATCTGCAACCGGTTGGAGCGGATAATTCTACGTACTCGGTAAGTGCCAAGCTCACAGCCAGCGACAGTAACGACGGCTTTTCTGTGGCCAGGAATATAGATGCCACTAAACTAAAAACAGATGTGCTGGAACCAAACGATCTGGCTGATTATTTTAGCTTTAGCGTCACCGGCCTGGCGAAAGATGAGCTGGGTAAAACCATGACTGTTGATGCCGTGAGCCAGGGAGACGCGAAGTGTCTTATTTACGGTCTGGATAACGTGGATTATTACGGCGAGACGTTCCCGGAATGCGGAAAGTCGTACTTGTACCCGGCGGGGAATTATATTATTGCCGTTATGCGCGGACCCAAAGCCAGCCGTGCCGAAAAGCTGACATATACGGTAAAGCTCACGAAGTGAGTTTTGAATCTTGAATCTTGATTAATAGTATTTCATGACTCAAAAATCGGGACTCAAGATTCATGTATGCCGCTATCCTTATCTATAGACAGGCACCTTGCAGTCACCTCTATTGCAGCGGCTGGTTCATTGC
>JAQBQQ010000004.1 GCA_028286915.1 Candidatus Peribacteria bacterium
GCTATTATTAAAAGATTCTATTTATCATGCAACGTGAGATGAGCATTTATACCACTCCACGCATGGCAAATTACCTCATAAAAAGTATCAAAAGAATGGATTACTGTTCGTTTTTTCCTTGGATTATTACATCAGTATTCTTTTTGCTTCAAATACGATTGTTACATGTTGCAGTCATGCCCGATACAGATGAGGGCGTCTATGCGCAAGCCGGCCGGCTTTTATGGCAAGGCCAATTACCGCATATTGATTTCCCTTTGTACCATATGCCGTTACTGCCATTCCTTATAGGTTTGGGATTACAAATTTTTCACAACATATACATTATTCGTGTTTTCTTTCTGTTCATTCATTGTTTTACTGCTATTTTACTTTACAAGACTTTCAATAAATTAGAGAGCAATACGGCAGCAGGTTGCGTAGCGCTGCTATTTTATTTTACATTTCATGAATTAGTACATCATGATTTTAGATTTCTTGCCATACGACAACTGGCTAATGATTTTCTTATACTATTCCTCTATGCAGGTATCGTTCATACAGATAGAAAATGGAGTAGCCCTATGCAGCAAATTATAACAATTCTTTCAGGGATACTCTTTCTCCCAAGTATTTTCTGTCTTGCCTCTGCTTCAATAGGCCTTATTTTTAAAACAGAGTCTCTATCAGCCATGACAGTTATATTCCGACGTTATTCAGTAATAGGCATGACTGCCATAGGAATGATCATTCTATATTTCATAATGGTCCCTGGCAGCTGGCAACAAGTTATACTGGCTCAGATAAGCAGAGAAGGATCGTCTCGCTTGATGCGTATTACCGGAATGCTTGACGCACCTTTTGATTATTACTTCTATGCAATCAGCGTCATAGGCCTGTTTTACTCTCTCTTTGTCCGAAATTTGCGAAGTTTGGGACTAAGCATGTTGGGTATTGTATGTATCAGCCTTTTTCTGTCTTCAAACTTTTATCCTCACTACCTGTCCCTGGCTGCTCCCGCCTTTGCATTTGGCATTTTCTGCATTTGCTTATTGATAGATCGCATAACAAGCGTACTAATTACACAAAAGTACTTAGCAACTGGCGCTGCAATCATCGTTCAGCTGATACTACTTGGTTTTCAGCTACATATTTCTCTCCCTTCTCTCTTAAAGGAATGGAACACAAACAATCATCAAGACTATGCATTATTCTTACAAACGCTTCATCATGCCCCAAAACCACTTTTGGCTATGCAACCGATTTTTGCCGTAGAGTCCGACCAGCAACTTTTACAAGACAATCAAGATGCGTATATGCGGTCACCGGTAACAATACCTTTTAATCGTTCCTCTTTTTTTACCATGGAACAACACGCCTGCACTATATTATTGGACAGTGGGGCGAATGGATTTTTCCCGTCAGATATTCAAGAAATATGGAAACGCTCTTACAAAACTATTGCCGTAAGCGAATGGGGCACTATTTTGGTAACCCAACATGCTAACTGTACTGCTGTTACATTTCCTTGATTCGCCCTCCAAATTACTATAGGTAAGTATTCATTGCGTCAGTCAAATCATATTAATCTGTCATCATTAAGGCACTATTAGGAAGATTTTACTTTTCCAGCAACAAAAATTTATTGAGCGAAATCTATATTTTCCGTACCGTGCGTTACATGCACAGATTAAAAATCATTGCTTCTTTTTTTGTCATTGTTCTAGGTCTTTTCCTGCTGTTCAAACTTTATAATAACATTGCGGAAAAACCTGCAACCGGAAGATATTTGATGGAAAATGGCAATTCTTTTTCCGTTGCCTACCCCTTCAATATCCCAAATCAACCAGTTGGCAGTTATCATCTCAGTTTTGATATTTTATTTTCCCCTTTCTCAATAAGTTCATACAAAATAAGCGCTGATGATTGCCTGGAAAGCATTTCAATTAACGGTGAAATAATTGCAGATACATCAATTCCATATTGCGATTTTCAAAATATACGATCATTCGATCTTTCGCCGTATCTATCAGTAGGCCGAAACCATTTTACCATTACTGCGCGTAATACCGGGGGTAACGTTATGGTTCAGTTTGCACCTGCCAATGCAGATCTGCACATGGCTATTTTTATCATTTTTCTTTTAACACTTATCTGGATAACCATACGAATAATAACGACTCACTATATTCCATCAGTCGACTTCTCACTTTCAATCATTTTAGGACTAGGAACGGCATTACGTATTCTCTATACACTGGCAACCCCCTTCACTGTCCGGGCCCATGATGCCATGGACCATATTGACTATATACGATATGTTGCTTTTTACCTGCATATACCTCCGGCAAGCGGGGGATGGGAATATCATCAGGCACCTCTGTATTATATTTTAGCCGGCCTTTACTACAGATTTGTCGCAAGCTTAGGAATATCGGAATATACACTCCTGCTTCACTTGCGGATGATATCATTACTTTTAAATTGTGGTTGTTTATTTATTGGATGCTATTTGTCTTTTATTCTATTTCCATCGGATAAGCACAAATGGGAACGTTATTTATTTACCGCTTTTATTGCAGTTTTCCCTGCAACTGTATTTTTTTCCTCCCGACTCTCCAATGATGCCCTGTATCAATTGGGCAGTTTTATGATATGTGCCATTCTTTTACTGTGGTGGAAGAAACCGACAAGCACGTATTGGTACATACTGGCTGCAGGAGTAGCCATTACCTACCTAACCAAACTCAGTGCCCTGGTTTTTATTCCAATAATTTTTATATGCCTGCTCGTGCAGGCATCTGTCCCAATTCGACAGAAAATTCTAAGATCTATCATTTTTGCCAGCATTGTTATACTTATTGCTGGATGGCTTCCGATTATGCGCTTATATCTTGAACAAGATACTACGCGTACACGAACGCTTGGAAACGAAGGTATGAATTCAAATCTCAGCCTTCCAACCAATATCTCTGGCATGGCAACTTTCAATCCTCTGGAGATAGTGCGCCATCCATTTAATGATCCATGGGAAAACACTGAGCGCCGACAATATTTTCCGGAATATTATTATCGATCAGCCTTCTTTGGTGAGTTTCACTTTGATAATATGCGTAAGTTAAGTCAAATACTGCTTGGTATTAGCTTTTTTCTCATCCCTCTGGCCATAGTAGGCTTTATGTATGAATGTAAAAAAAATAAATTTTCCACATTGCCATTGCACCTTATTTTTTTCACGGTAATTGCATCCAGCGTTTCGTATCGTATTCATTTTCCTTATGCGCCAAATCAAGATTTTCGCTTTGTAACGATTCTTATTATACCCGTGGGATTTTATATAATAAAAGGCATCAATGCACTGCCAAAGCAATTTCAATTCATTGCCAATGCTATCTTTTGTATTTTCCTACTTTTATGTTCCGTTTTTATATGGAATATATTCTATCAATCATAATTACTCTATTGTGAAGAATCAAACCCCGCCTTCTCCGCATCTGCCGCCGTGCGGAAATACAGTCTGTTGGCGGGTGAAATATTTTCACCGGCAGAAGAAGTAACCGGGTAATATTTCTTGCCTTTGCGGGATGCTACAAACTGCATGCCGTCCGGTACCGGGACAGTTATTTCATTACGCAGGAATTGCGGTGAGCTCATGGCAAATGCGCCGCTGGCATCGGCCGGTATTTCTTTGTCCTGCATAAAAAGGCGGACGGTACCGGTTGTCTGGCCGCGCAATGCTCCGTCGCGCACGCCGTCCAGGCGGACAACGGCAACCGGGCTGCGTTCGTCATTTTGCAGTGTTATTGGCGACTGACTCCGGAACAGGTATGCCGAATGCGCACGCCCTGCACCGTAGCCTGCCAAAATGGCCAGGCACAAAGACAGCACTATGCCGGGTATCCAACGGGTTGGCGGCAGAGTGCTGTGAAACATGGCAGGTAAAAAAATTACTGTTTTGGCTTTGCGGCGCTGGATACAGCAGCCGTGGAAGATGTTGCTTTTACTTTGGCCTGTACTTGCGTAGCGGCTGCAGGCGCGGCTGGCGGCTGAATTTGAACCGGAACAACGTCCACTATTTTTCTGGTAACCGGATCAAACAGAATAGCGCGATCTGTCGTGACGATAAGGTTGTCACCGTTCTTGGCCTTGTTATAGAACGCATTCAGCTTGCGCAGTTCTTCCACCTTTACAATGGTTGCCACGGTTGGCTCCACGCCCTCCGGCAACACATATACTTTACGCACGTCGTCCAGAATCTTCTTGGCTTCGGCAGCATTCTGCTGCGGGTTGCCACCGGCACTCTGATCCATTTTCATGGTAAGCTGCTGCAGTTGTTTCTGGGCTTCACGGCGCTTGCTGTCGATAGTGAAAACAAGAATGAGCAGTGCAATAACAACCAGCACGCCGAGGAGCGTTGCGGAAGAAGCATTTTTCTTGGTGGATGCGTCCATGGGTAAGGAGGAGAAGAAATCAAAAGGCTCAGCCTTAGTTCCACACTGTAGAGAAGGAGAAGCTTTCATCTGCATCCTACGAATAAACCGAAACAGACGCAAGAACAATACCGGTAGGACGACAAGGCACAGGCAGATAAAAGCGCTTTTGTAAGCGGAAATGACAGATGATAGTTTTGCGTGTTGCACAGGTGGATCAATCTTGGTTTTGCCATACTTTTCCCCCAAAGTTCCATAGCGGCACGCTTACGGAAGATGGTAGAGTTTGCTTGACTGTATGCGCTTACGGACTCTTCTTACACAGGTTGGCGTAGCGATATTTTTTGCCACGGTATTTGTGCTGGTAATTTATCCGCAAAATATACATATCCCCTTTGCCGGACAAGCTGCCCCTGCGGGCGGTTCGGGAGGTTCAAGTTCTTCTTCCAGCAGTCCGTGTAGCTCCTCCAGCACGTCTTCGGCAGTTAAATGTACAACAGTCGGAGGGTCATGCACTCAAGGAGGAGCGGCTTGTTGCACTGGACTTGCTTGTACTGCTGACCCTGCCGGACAACGACTTTCTACCTGTGAAACACCAACGACTAACGCTTCTTCTTTGCCTCAAGCTGCACAAAATATCATGAAAACACCCGTAACTCCAAGCCCGCTTTTGGCAAGCGTTCTATGCCAAGAGCATGTTAATTGCATAAAGAGCTGTAATGATCAGCTGAACTGCACTGGGACTGGTATTGATTCCAGCTCGAGTTCTCTACCTAAACCAAATGTGGATGCCTGTATTACTTGCTATGACCAGTGCGATACAAATCATAATTGCAACACTGCGCCCTGCGGCGGTACACCCCCCGGTGGAACGACAGGTGTTATTGGCATAGCAGGTGGTGACGCGGGCACTACCACTGCCGGTGGCGGAGGCGGAGCTACGACGGCGGGCACTACTGCCGGGGGGACAGCTGGAACAACCGGAACGGCGGGGACGACAGGCGGTGGCGCTGCGGGCGGCACTACGACTACAACCGGGACAACCGGGACAACCGGCGGTGAACTCTGTACCTGTGGCAGTCCGCCGGGTGGCGGCTATTGCTGCAAGGCCGACATAGGCGAAGGCGGTAAATGTATTGTGAGCTACTATCTGTGTGGCAGCTCTTCTTCAAATACCCAAAGCTCCACGCCGGCCTCTTCGTCTTCTTCTTCATCGTCTAAAAGCAGCAGTTCCAGTTCGTGTCCTGCCGCAAACCCGCCGCCGGGTACGCACTTGTGCGGGCAGACGAATTCCCTTCCGTGTCCGGCGCCTATTTACTGTCCAAACAGCAGCTCTTCTTCCTCGTCCAACAGCGCATGCACCACCTCCAGCACATCACCGCCCAGCTGTTCCCAGTCGGACCCCAGTAAATTTGACTGTCTCTCCGGCGGGTGTAGTACCGGCTGCGACTGTAAAGTAACAGGCAGCGTGTATAACTGTAGCAGTCCTACTTCCTGCGGCTGGTTCCCGTCGTATAGCTGTATACCGGCTGCCAACCAATGCCAGCTAAGCAGCAGTAGTGAGACCAGCAGTACAGGTGGCGGCATCTGCGGGCCGGGAGCCAGCTGTATTGCAACAAGTGATTGTAAAGCCAAAAACGGAACACCCGAAGGCTCCTGTGGCACGTCGCCCAGTGACGTTTGCTGCAGGCCGTGCGGCGGGCCAACCGGACCGGCTTGTCCGTCTTCATCATCCAGCTCATCATCGTCCTCTAAAAGCTCCTGCCCGGCAAACCCGTCTTCCAAGCCCGGCTGTACGTACCTGTGCCTCAAAGGCGGGCTCGGCTGTACGACCTGTATCAATATCTGCTCATCCAGTAGTTCATCGGTAAGTTCCGTCGCCAGCAGCACCGCATCTTCCGGTGCCAGCAACGGTTCATCCGGCAGCTCGTCCGGCGGCTCCTCGGGCTCCCAGGACTCATCGCATTCCGGCGGCTCCGGAGGTTCGTCAGACGGATCCTCTGATTCATCCACTTCCGGCGGCCAATGCACGGGCGGAGAGTGTTCACTTGGCGGTACCGCATTCTGCGGAAAATTAGATCCGCCTCAGGACTGTGCCGAAATCAGCACCCTGCCGTGTATTCAATGTATTGCAAAAAAAAGCTCGTCCAGTAGCAAAAGCAGCAGTACCAGTAGTACCAGCAGCAGTACTTCATCGGCTCAATGTTCCAATGATTTCGATTGTCCATTCGGACAAAAGTGTGTGAACGGACAATGCAGGCAGGGGTCGAGCAGTAGCAGTGCTCAATGCACCTTTGGCTTTGAGTGTCCGTCCGGCGTCTGTCTTGCCGGCATATGTACTTGCACCAACGGCAATTGTTCCAGCTCCAGCTCTTCCAGAGGTACCACTATTGTGAGCCTGCCATTCTGCGGCAATAGCATACTGGAACCCGGCGAGCAGTGCGATGACGGCAACTTCCGGGACAGTGACGGCTGCAGTGCGGACTGCCGCCGCGAACTTCTGCCACCCGGCGCATCGTGCCAAGACAACACGCAATGTCTTACGGGATTATGTTTAAACGGCATTTGCGCTTCGTGCACCAGCGACCGCCAGTGCAGCGTGGGCAGCCAGTGCATCAATGGCTTTTGTCTGCCGCAACCATCCACCTGCGGCAACGGCGTAAAAGAAGGCCTGGAACAATGTGACGATGGCAACCAGGTTGATACGGACAGCTGCACGAATATGTGCCAAAAAGGAACGGGCTCCGCCTGTTCGTCCCCGCTGGAGTGTGCATCGGGCGTGTGTCTTAATGGACAATGCACTGCGTGTTCCGCCGATGCCCAGTGCGCGGCCGGCAGCAGGTGTATAAATGGACAATGTCTGGCCCGGAGTGTGTGTGGCAACAGCCGTCTGGACCCGGGCGAACAATGCGAGACAAGCGGCAACAAGTCGGATCCGCGCTGTGTACAGTGCCAGTTCAGCCGGGACGTAACTACCTCTGTTTGCGGCGATTCGCTCATTACCAGAGGCGAAGAATGTGATGACGGCAACACCGCCAATTTCGACGGCTGTTCGTCTGCCTGCTACCGCGAAAAAGGCTCGTGCGGCAACGGCATTATTGAATCGCTGTTCGACGAACAGTGTGAACCGTCTCTTATGGATCCGTCCCTGCCGTACACCTGCGACCCCAAAACCTGCCGCATCAGTTCCAAATTCTGCGGCAACGGCACGCTGAACCCCGGCGAACAATGTGACAACGGCAAGCGTAATTCCAACGCACCTTCACAGGTGCCACAAACCGACTGCCGCATAGATTGTTCACGCCCGCGCTGCGGCGACCGCACTCTGGATACCTACGAACTCTGCGATGACGGCAACCGCATGAACGGCGACGGCTGCGACCAGTTCTGCCAGGTGGAACACGGCGCAACGGGCAGCGGTATACCTGTGCAGGTAGTTGATCTGCCAACGAACCTTTCCGGCCCGGGCGGCATTGCCGGACAATCCGGCCCGGGCGTACTTGCCGTCATGGCTGCCGGTTCGGCTGCGGGCTGGGCGTGGATGAGAAAAAAGAGATAGTTTACAGTCTGTGATTTTAGATTTTTTTATTGATCAACAGTAATATTCCAACCCTCTCCTACGTTGTGCTCTTTGGCGTAACCGGCCGGTACTTCCAATGCATATGTGGCCGGCTTGTCTGATGCGTAGGATGGACAGGGGTCCTGCGTGCAGGGTTTCATGGTTTGCACTGATACAAATTCTCCGGCCGCAGTAAAAAACAACACGTCCAGTGGTACCAGCGTATTCTTCATCCAGAAATTGAGCACATTTTCATCGGTAAATATAAATAGCATGCCGGTATCTGGTTCCAGCTTGGAACGAAACATGAGTCCCAGCTCCTGCCGGGCAGAGGTATCGGCCACTTCCACGCGCAGTGACAACCGCTCATGCGCGGGACCGCGAAGCTCCAGAGGCTTTTGCAGGAACCCGGACGGCACGCTGCCGGCTGCACTGGCCGCCAGACCGACATCATGCGTGACTGTTTCGGTAATCGGCTGCTGGCAGGCGCACAGAAGCAGACATGCCGTGGCAGTAATTATTTTTTTCATACGCCGCGCAGGGTAGAAATAGCTTCCGCCCTATCGGATGCCTTAAAAATATAGCTGGCAGATACCAGATTATTGGCGCCGGCCTGGCAACACAGAGCTGCCGTTTCTTTATCTATTCCGCCGTCCATCTGAATCATAAGATCCGGGTGATGCGTGCGCAGCAGACGAACCTTGTCCAATACTTCCACAATAAAGGACTGGCCGCTAAAACCGGGGTGAACTGACATGATCAGCACCATGTCCACTTCCGGCAGTACATCCTGAATGTCCTCAATGGGTGTTGCCGGGTTAAGGGCAATGCCGACTGTCGCTTTCTCCGTATGAATAGCCTGTATGAGCGCACGCCGTGCTTCCGTACTGGCCACGGCCTCGGCATGAAACGTTATATTCCGCGCACCTGCCTCCAGGAATTCTTTCACTCTGTCTTCGGGGTTCGTCACCATTAAATGAATGTCCAGCGGCAGGCGTGTCTTTATGCACTTGAGTACCGGCGCTCCAAAACTGAGGTTCGGCACAAAATGCCCGTCCATGACATCCACCTGTATCCAATCCGCACCCGCGCTTTCCAGCGATTCAATTTCCTCCTGCAATTTCCCGAGGTTGGCGGAAAGAATGGAAGGAGTAATGATGACGGCACGATCTGTCATATGAAAATGATAGACAACTTTTTAGATCTTGAATATAGAGTCTTTCGCCGCCGCGGCAGGCCGCGCGGCAGATTGCAGCCGGCACGTACATTTGAACGCTACGCAGAATATTCAACATCATTCATCGAAGAACGGCACCCTTGCGCCCTCCTCTATATCTTTTACCCGCGCTATGTGACGGCCGCCTTCAAATGGCGTTTCCAAAAATACATCCACCATTTGCAATGCCAGTTCGGACGTAGTCATGCGGCCCGCCAGGCTAAGAACATTGGCATCATTATGGCTGCGCGCCAGCCTGGCATCTTCCAGCGTAAGGCAACGTGCCGCCCGAATGCCGGGCACCTTATTGGCTGCAATCGCTTCACCCTGTCCGCTGCCGCCAAACACAATGGCCGGAATGCCTTGCTCTATGGTATGTGCGCAAGCCCGGCGAATAATGGCCGGGTAGTCCACCGGTTCCCCGGAAAACGTGCCTTCATCAATGATATCCAGTCCCTTGCCGATAAGATGAGCTTTAACCGCCTCCTTTAAGAGATAGCCGGCGTGATCCGTACCAAGGGCAATGCGAGTGGTATACATGCGGCCACTGTAGCCTGTGTACGCTCAAAGTAAAAATGCAGACAAAATGAACCGCTAATTATTGACATAGTATTGTATACATTTACAGTCTATGAGCCATGCCAGACTCATGCGCGCCAAAAGTTATTTCAGCTGTATGCTCTATCTGCCCGAATTCAAGGAAAGGCAGCCATCGGACGTATCCGCGCATTCATTATGCTTTGACTTTTATATTAAATACTATATAAATTGATTATGTCTACTATTACAAAATTGGGAATTTCAAAGATTGACAGATCTGGTGCCACAGATACCGAACAAAGGCAGGCCAGTTTTGATTTTGTGCAGGAAATTAGCGGCCAACACAGAGCAATGGCCAAAGCTTCCGTTGCCGCTACAACTGCGGCTACAACCTATACTCCGCCAGCCATACAGGCTGCGCCGAAAATACCGGAAGGAACTCCTGTTACGGAAACGGCAGCTAAGCGCCCGGTCACGCCACTCAATATTCGTCAATTGTCGGCGCATTTGGACGCACTTATTGAGAAAAACAAGACACGGGAAGTAGAACTGTATCAAACAGTCTACCTTGAAGCAGAGGATCTGGACAGATTTACCAATGCCGATTACCGGGCAATCATGAAAATGATGGATAAATACGAAGATGTCGTCAAATTAAAAGCCCGGGATCCTGCGACGAGAAAACTGTTCCGCGAGCGTATAGATCTGGCCATGAAAGACCAGAAGCCTGTAAAGCAGGAGCTAAGACTTGGAAGCATATCCATTCTGCAGACGGGCAACCACCTGCCACTGCATTCCGAAGTATCTGCCACTGGCGCTCACTGGTCTCCGGTTGCGCCAAAAGAAAAGAGGGCAATGACAGAGCCCGCGACAACAACAGTACCTGCCAAGCCTCGCAAACTGCACGTATACCAACCAGTACCTGATGATAATGTGCAACCGGCTGCCAATTCTGCCATTATTCCCATGCCGCCACCGGCTGAGCCACAGAGCGTCTGGAAGAGAATGAAAGGTATGGCCAGCGGTGTTAAAAGATTATTTGCCTAAAGCATTGCGCTGTTGCACCTGTTCACTGCAACCATCTGTCACTCGGCATACACATGCTGTAGGCTATTGCCATGCCAAGAATTCCTCTTATTGCGGCCAACTGGAAAATGAATCCGGCACCCGAAAGCCTGGAGGACTGTATTGATTCCTACATTCCCAATGAACATGCGGATGTGGTGGTATTTCCGTGCCTGGTGGATATTCCGCTTTGTCTGGAGCTGGGTATGGTAACCGGCGCGCAGTACGGACGAGCCGAAAACTACGGTGCATTTACCGGAGATATCAGCCTGCAAATTATGAGCGAGATCGGGTGTACTTGGGTTTTGTGCGGCCACAGCGAGCGGCGCCGGTACCACCTGGAAACAGATGCCGATATTATAAAACAGGCAGAGAAAGCACTGGAACTGGGCATGCAGCCGATTGTGTGTATTGGTGAAACGCAGGAGGAACGGCAGGCGGGCGCGGAGCAGGTTGTCATCCGGAGACAGATGAGCGACTTACCCGAGGGCATTACCCTTGCCTATGAGCCGGTGTGGGCGATCGGAACCGGCCAGACGGCTACGCCCGCACAGGCACAGGACATGCATGCCTTTATCCGCAGCCTGCTCCCGGCGGATGCCCGCGACGGAACACGTATTCTGTACGGCGGCTCCGTCAATGGACAGAATGCCGAATCACTTTTATTGCAGCCGGATATAGACGGCGCGCTGGTAGGCGGCGCGGCGCTAAAGCCGGATGAGTTCGGGAAAATAGTGCAAGCGGCGGTAAGGATGACGGAACGGCTGTAATGACGAACCGATAAACGAACGATATATACGGTCTATCCTTTTCTTTTGGCACGGACATAGTATGGTACTAACCATTCCCCTCCCTTCTCTATGCCTGCCTTTGGATTTCTTGTTCTGGCCCTTCCCGCTATTATTCTTCTTCTTACGTTCATTCGTCAGGTAAACCAGTACGAGCGCGGTATTGTTTTTACCATGGGAAAATATTCCAAAACATGGGAAGGCGGCTGGCACATGCTCATTCCTGTTTTTCAGACACTGCAAAAAGTGGATATCCGCATTCGCGCGGTCGACGTACCGGATCAGGAGACTATTACCAAAGATAATATTCCGATACACATTAATGCCGTGCTGTATTTTAAAATCAGCAATGCCGAAAAGTCCGTCATCGAAGTGGAGAATTATTATTATGCCGTCAGCCAGCTGGCGCAAATTACCATGCGGAATTCGGTGGGCGAGGTGACACTCAATGAACTGCTTTCCAACAAGCAACAGATTAGCGAGCGCATAAAAGAACAGGTGGATCACACGTCCGAGGAGTGGGGTATTGATGTCCAAAGCCTGGAGCTGAAGGACATTGTGCTGCCGGAATCGCTCAAGCGAACCATTGCCAAAGTGGCAGAGGCCGAGCGGGAGAAACAGGCGGTTATTATTAACTCCGAAGGCGAACTGGCGGCATCGGAAAATATTTCCAAGGCGGCCAAAATGCTGGCCTCCACGCCGGGCGCCCTGCACCTGCGCACATTACAGAGTATTAACGATTTAAGTTCGGACGCCAGCAATACAACTGTATGGATGGTGCCGGTGGAAGCACTGCGCGCGCTGGAAGGTATTGCGAATATGGGTAAATAAAGAAAATGAGGCCAACGAGGAAAACGACGGGGACAGAAGCGATAATCTGCTTCCCCGTCCTCGTTTTCGTCCTCTTCTTTCGCCAAATGAGCAACAGACACTCCCGCTATCCGTCATCTATTCTATATCTCCCCCAATTTTTTATGTTTGCAGACAAACCCGGCACCTCCGATATGGACTACGAAACGCCGCATCCGGATACGGAAGAAAGCGAACCCAAGGCAGTAACCAAAGAAGCACTCAACGGGCTCAGGACTGATCTGCAGCGTGATGCCAAGCGTGCGGAAGAAGCCGACCGATCCGAAGACCAGACCGTACGGCTGCGGAAAGAGGCGGAGGAAACCGCTACCAGCGCCGAGGAGCTGAGTAATGCGGCAGCCGATTTAGAAGAGGAGTATCAGAAGACAGAAACACCCGGCCAACGGAAAGCGGCGTAGCTCCGGGGTTCATCCACAAAGTTAGAATGAAAATCTCTCCTCCATTTGTAAGAATGACGAAGGAGAGACTGACAACATTCTATTACAGCAATAACTCATCGGCATTATCAGCCTTCGCATCAGATGATTTGGGCGATGATTTTTTCTTAGGCACTGTTTTCTTCACTACTTTTTTAGATACGGCCTTTGCAGCTGATGGCTTTGATGGTACCGGCGCGGTTGGCACAAACACCTTACTGCCCGGCACGGAACCATCCATGGCAGACACGTACGGATTCGCCTTTATGCTGAGTGCCAGCTGGACAAGGAAGAACAGCCCGAGTGCCATACCAATTTGCGTGGTAAACGTCTTGGCACCGGATGCCAGCAATACACTGAAAAGCGGATATGCATTACCGGTGGCGGATACAAAAATAACCATCAGGAGTCCGATAATGATTTGTACAATCCATAGTGAAATGCCAATCACCAAATTCCATACAAATATATTGCCGAAAATTTTCCCCCAGTAACCACGGCTGCGCTCGTAGCTCAGCTGCACACTCTGGCGGATGCCGACTTTATCCTGAATAAGATAAGCCTGTGCCAGCCAAAAGCGCGGATAGAAAATAAGGGCCAGAATAATGACGGCGGGAACAGCCAAAAACAGAATCAGCAAAAATGGCGGGTAGAATAACCCCGGAATAATACTGAGCAACGGCACCCATATGTAGCTGCGCAGAAATGACCAGATGCCAACGCCGATAAGCGGCAGAATGTACCGCATAGCCTGCAACCAAATGCCTGTCATGGGACCGGCAGCACCACTGGCAACGAGCAGATATGTGGCCTGTACCAACTTGGTCATAAAAACACCAACCAGTACGGCAAGAAGAATAAGGGCCATAAAAATCGGCATTTCCCGGACAACGCGCGCCAGGGCGATGGCAAAGAATGCATCTGAACCAAGTGCGGTTTTATACATAAGTATACTGCGCAGGCTCTTGCGGGCACTTATATCACTCCGTTCTGTTCCGGCAATAAGATCCGGAACCGCCGCCATTTCTTTCTCCGTGATGAGCTTCGGATTTGGCGCCTGACCCGGCGTAACAGTCTGCTTTTTCTGAAGTGCCCATTGACTATCAACGGCCTTGGTAATTTCCGCCTTTGCCGTGGGGTCACCCGCTTCCAGCCTGTCCAATGTCTTCTCTATTTCTCTGCCACCTATGGACATGGCAAGCGTGTTCATTTCCGTAGATAACGCCTGGCGATCTGCACTGCCTTCCGACATGGAACCAAAAAGCAGAGCACGCATTTGTGGCTGGGTATGCGGAGCACCGAGATCGATAAGCACCTGCGCTGCGCGGCTAACCCCGAACAGCAAAATAAACGCCGACATAATGATGTTAACGACCATAAAGAGGGTAGCCGTTAACAGAATGGGACGGCTGCGTTCTTTGGCTGATGCCAATGTGACCGAAAAAAGATCACCAAGCCGGAGAATCATAAGCGGGAGGGAAGAATACGGCGCATTCTACGCATAAAAACCGGCTGCGACAAACAGTCTCCGTATCCGGAATGGCATCTTTACGCTCACGCATGCTACGGCTGCAGAAATATGGACAAAATAGTTGCCCGGTCATCCGTGTGCTCATACGATAGAAACGTTCATATCTATTTCCCCCAATACCTATGGAAGACATGACAAATGAAATAGTGGATACAGAAGCAGTAATTATAGATGAAACCCCAGAACAGCCACTTACGCCTGAAGAAACCGAAGCAGCTGAACAGCAAGTTCAGGTTGTAATGGCAGAACTCCAAAGAATATTCGATGCAGTGAAGCAGCAGGAAGCAGACGCAATGGCCAGTATTCCAGCTGAAGTTGAATTGGATATTGCAGCCTAATACTCATTGTCTTGTACAAAAGCCTCCTCCGGGAGGCTTTTTTAATATCAACCCGACTTAATGGCATGTGCATGGAAGTACTTCATCTCCGTACCCACTGCCCCGCTCCTACGTTTTTCACTGCCCCCATAAGTTCCATCATGGTAAGGGCGGCATTTATGGCGCCTGTTTCCAGATTTGTTTTCTGTACCAATTCGTCCAGCGCCTGCGGCATAGTGGTAAGCACGGCGTAAACCGTTTCTTCCTCCGGGCTGCCGAGTGCAACCGCTGCCGTTTCGCGCTGCTCCGGCGCAATCACGCCAATATCGCGTAACACTTCTTCCGGAGCCAGTACCAGCCTGGCCTGGCTTTTCATAATCAGACGATGACAACCCCGGTAGTTCTCATCAAAAATCTGGCCCGGTACGGCAAACACATCGCGGCCGTACTCCAGCGCCAGTTCGGCGGTAATAATGGCACCGCTTCCTTCCGGCGCCTCCAACACAACCGTCCCCACAGACAGACCGGCAATAATCCGGTTACGTGCCGGAAACGTGTATTTATCGGGCGGGAAATCCAATGGAAATTCACTCAGCAATACGCCGCCGCCATCTATAATTTTCTGAGCCAGCCGCGCATTGCTCTGCGGGTAAATCATACCCAGGCCATGCCCCAGCACACCCGCCGTTTTGCCGCCGGCACGCATACTTTCTTCCGCCACCAGCGCATCAATTCCCAGTGCC
>JAQBQQ010000012.1 GCA_028286915.1 Candidatus Peribacteria bacterium
TAGAGGTGATTTCTTCTTTGATAGGAGCAGGAAGGGCAGCGCTGTTCCCTTGCGGCGCTGTGCCAAATTCAATGGCCGATGTCTGGCTCATCACGGTTTGTGTAATGGCAGGTTTCATTGCCGTAGGGATGACGTTACTCGCCTGCACGCCGCTTACGAGCCCGGATGTGAGTACCGACAAAAGTACCGATCCCATAATGGCAGACCCGAACGTCTGGCCGACCATGCGGAGCGTGCTGTTGACTCCGGAAGCTTCGCCGGCTTCTTCCACCGATACGGCCGAGAGCGTCATGTTACTTGCCTGTGCCATCATGAGTCCCATACCGAGCCCAAAAAGCGCGAAGCCGGGCGCAATCGCCCATTGGCTTGCATGCACGGAAATACTGGAGCGCATGACATAAAACGCAACGGCAACAATCAGAAGCCCTGCTTGCATAATGCGCTTGGGCGTAATGTACTTCGCAAAGTAGGCTGAGAGCGGTGCGACCACCAGCATGGTGAGCGACATCGGCAGCATGGCGAAGCCGGTATTCAGCGGATCGATCCCAAGTACGGATTGCAGGAACACCGGAATGGAAAAGCTCATGCCCGCCTGTCCCAGAGAAAGAATCATCATGATGGCAACGCTGAGCGTGAACTGACTGTTCTTGAAAAGTTTCAACGACACCAGCGGCGCGCGTCCGCTTTTCTGGTATGTATGTTCCCAAAAGAGGAAGCCTGCAAGAACGAGAATGCCGATTCCCATGACCACGGGCGCGATTGAAAGACTGCCAAGCGGCAACGTGAATCCTGCCAATACAAAGGGCGCTTTTGCCCAGAACCAGCCGTAGGTGGACGCTTCGATGAAGCCGAACACAAGCAAAAGCAGGCCGAGCGCCGAGAGCAGAATACCGATGTAATCCAGTGTCGGCTTCTCTTCCCGATCCTGCGACTCCTGAATAAAATATGAGCCGATAATCAGTAATGCCGCGACAAAAAGGTTAATGCGGAATGCCCATCTCCAGGAAAAGTTCGTCGTGAGGAAGCCGCCGACCACCGGGCCGAGTGCCGCCGCCCCTCCGGCGATGCCACCCCATACGCCCATGGCAAGCTGCCGGTCACGTCCCTGGTAATTTGAGACAAGAAGCGAGGAAGTGGCGGGAACCATCAACGCGGCGCCGATACCTTCAATGATCGCTTCGCCGATAATGAGCATGCCAACTGAGTGACTGACAGACGTAATGAACGAACCGACCGCAAAAATAATAGCGCCGATCACGAACATCTTTTTCCTGCCAAAAATATCACCCAGCCGGCCGCCGGTAATGGTGAGTGCGGCGAGCGTAAGGGAGTATCCCGTAATCACCCACTGGAATTTTTGGATGGTGGTATTCAAATCCGTAATGATCGCCCGAAGCGATACATTGAGAATGGTCGTATCAAGAATAATAATCATAAACGCCAGGCTCATGATGATGAGCGGCAACCACTTTTTAAAGCCGGTTACGGTTTTTTTGTCCGTCGCAGACAGAGGAGAAGCAGGCATGGAGAGAATTAGGAATGAGTAAGATGACCGGCAATCCTGGAGCTCAATTCAATGTATTGATCCAGTTCCTTGTCGCTTAGAATGGAGAAAATTTCAGAAAGACCCGTAAGATGCTTTTTGCGTAAACTATTCAATTGCTTTTTGGTACCCGGCGATAACTGGATGTACTGCGACCGCCGGTCTTCCGGGTGATCGAACCGCTGCAAATGACCGTGTTCCACAAGGACGTCCACAAGTTGCGTTGCCGCACTGCTACTAATGCAGAGGTGAGTAGCAATATCCTTTGTCGTCATGCGTTCTTCCTGCGACACGGCGCGCAATACACCCCACTGAGAAGTGGTGATACGGCGGAGCGTCTCATCGGCGGCGACTGCAACATGCGTACCGAGCTTCCGCTTGATTGCCTGAAAACTCTGGAGAAGCTGTTCGATTTTCTGCGTGCGATCATTGGGCATGGCTATGTTGGTAAGTACCTTACTATGTAAGTATCTTATCTACTTTGATATGCCTGTCAATCGTTATGGTATTTTTTTCGTTTGGCATACGCATCGGTATGGTACTGAGTAAGAAAAAGGACGTAGAGGCGTCAATGAAACAAGCACAGGCAATCGCTCGAGAGCTGCAGGTACCAAAAGAATTGTACGTATGTATTTCCTTATTAACTTATGCACATTCAACGAAGTGGCTCACAGCCATCCAATAAAGGCCCTGCAGATTGGTTTACCGGGACAGTCCGTATTGATCCCTTGTTCCAGGCTCATGATCCGGCACGGGCAGCTGGCGCGGCAGTAACATTTGAGCCTGCGGCACGCACTGCCTGGCACACGCATCCACTCGGCCAAACACTTATTGTCACATCTGGCTCTGGTCTGGCCCAGACCGAAGGCGGCGAAATGCAAGAAATTAAACCGGGCGATGTTATCTGGTTTGCTCCAGGTGAAAAACATTGGCATGGCGCTTCGCCTACAACGGCTATGACGCACATTGCCATTCATGAAGCATTGGATGGAAAAGTTGTGGAGTGGATGGAGAAAGTCTCTGATGATCAATATGAGCAAAACCCAAAATAATAGAGCTTCATACGTCCTTATTTTATTTAGTACATTAATCTCCATATATGAAAGCAGCAATTTTCAAAGCTAAAGATAGTATTACAGTCGAAGAACGACCCAAGCCCTCCGTTAAGGAACCGACCGATGCCATAGTGCGAGTAGTACGCGCATGCGTTTGCGGTTCGGATCTTTGGTATTACCGCGGCATCACGCCGCACCCGGAAGGTTCTATCGGACATGAATTTATCGGCTTTGTAGAAGAAACAGGTGCCGGTGTAAAAGACATCAAATCTGGCGACTTTGTCATCGCACCATTCGCCTACAGCGACGGCACATGTGCAAACTGCCAGGCAGGGTTCCAGACCGCGTGTGTCCATGGAGGTTTTTTTGGAGGCGGAAACGAGGGCGAAGGTGGCCAGGCAGAGTACGTGCGCGTTCCTCATGCAGACGGAACGCTTGTGAAAGTTCCCGGCAGTAATTTCTCCGATGAGATGCTCGCTTCACTTTTGGCACTCACGGATGTCATGGGTACCGGCTACCACGCTGCCGTAAGCGCGGAAGTTACTAAAGGCGATACGGTTGCTGTCGTCGGCGACGGGGCTGTCGGACTATGCGCCGTCCTTTCCGCAAAAATGCTCGGTGCAAAACGTATTATTGCCATGAGCCGCCATGAAGACCGCCAGGCACTCGCGCGCGAATGGGGTGCAACAGACATTGTAGAGGATCGCGGAGAGGATGCAGTACGCGCAGTCATGGCGCTTACAGATAACGTAGGTGTAGACGCGGTACTTGAATGTGTTGGTACTGCCGAGGCAAACAAGACGGCGTTTGCCATTGCCCGGGCAGGAGCGATTGTCGGCCGTGTTGGTGTACCGCATGATGTACAGATAGATGCTATGGGCACATTCTACCGAAACGTCGGCATGCGTGGCGGCCCGGCTCCCGTCCGCGCCTACATGGATATTCTTCTTCCTGCGGTACTGGAAGGTCGCATTAACCCGGGAAAGGTTTTTACGTTCACGACAGACCTCGATCATATTGCTGACGCTTATGCTGCCATGGACGAGCGCCGTGCCATAAAGTCGATGCTTACGATTGGCTAAAGAACTGATGAGTGATTCTTCATCCGATCTCGATCCACTATCATTACTCTTGGAATCATTTTCAATGACTACTTGCTCATACTTTTTAATGTCTCCGTACTGTGGAAGGACGAAGTCTGAAATTTTGATAGAACTAAAAAATGCACTTTCAAGCATGGGTAACATTCTAAAACACACCCTCCCCGGTTTCCCGGGAAGGGGATTGGTTATTACCTGATTTTTTTGTTGTAACTTCTCTATACACTGTACCAGCTTAACGATGTGACAAAGGCCGGGCCGGGCGGATGCCTTTTATAAGACACTGCGAATAGTCATTACCCTTGGCCGAAAACTGCTGTCGGCATGTTGCAAAAACATTAGCCGTACACTTTCTCTTGGCGGCACCTTTCAGTTTTACACATGCAACAATGGCGGATACCGAACTCCTGGAAGAAGCAGAAGACTGGCTGCTTATTTTTGAAGAGCTTGAAGAAGAGGATATTTTTGATGAAGAGGAAGAAGACACGGAACTGCTAAGTGATGACGAAGAAACTGATGAAGCGAAGGAGCTCACAGAAGACGAGCTGGAAGAACCCGCTGCACAGGAAGCTTTCGTAATCGTATTTGCCTGCATGGTAATGGAACCGTTTCGGGCAAGTACGCGACCATCAACCGATGCACCGGTATTAAGTGTGACAGATGCCAGCGCCAGAATATTTCCCTTAAAGATGGAATTAGCTCCAATGGTTGTGGAGCTGCCGGCCTGCCAGAAAATATTACAAGCCTGCGCACCGCCGGCAAGAATAACCTGGCTGGAGCTTGCTGTTACCACGGTGGTTGCGGTCTGGAAGATGAATACCGCGTTCGGGTCACCTTTGGCATCCAATGTTACATTACCGGTTATTTCAAATGTTCCCGAAGCGGATACATACACACCCGGAGCAATAGTTGTTCCACCCAATTCCGTTCCCAATGTGGCGTCCGCGGGCCTGCCGGCTGCATCATTATAGGCGGTAGTGAGATCACCCTGTGCCGTGGCTGCAGCTGTGTCCCCAATATGCTGCACTCCGGCTATAACTCCGGGCCCAAAACCGGTTACGGCCGTACCCGGGCTAAGCCCCAGGTTCCCGGTAACGGTTGTTGTGCTTGTACTGGTTATAGCGGCACCTGCCATAAGCACGTAGTCACCGGCCGACCGAAGATTGACCGCAGACGGGCTGGCGGCAAGAGCAACCGCTCCGCCTGTTAACGCAACTGCCGTAGCTGACACAAATAAAACTCTCTGTACTATTTTCATATTTCGTTTTTGGGTAGGTATTAAAGAACCAGCTTAACACATGAATGTAAATACCCTGTGGACAGAAGTGTGGGAAAGACAATGTTCTTATAACAATTACAATAAGCAAAAGCACACAATGGCCTATATATTAATCTTGAACGTGATTATTAATGAAGCTACTGTGGCATTCATAAGTCCAAATGAACCATTCTATACATGGTCGTTAAGATTAAAGACGGTGATGGTCGGGGCGGGACGCAGTCTGAAACTTTCATTATCTTGAAGAAAGTCTTTTTAACCAAAAAGAACATCATTCAGGCAAACGATTTTATTTCAAAAAATTAAAAACTGAGATTTGCTGCGGCACCTTTATGAAAAGGAGCCGATCTGTTACTGTGAATCTATGAAAAAGAGTTTATCATTGATCGCGTTACTTGCATTTGCAAGCTTAGCTGGATGTTCAAGTGCGACAAAAAGCATTACCACGAATACTGATGCAGTAATTTCATCAGAAACTTCATCTGACACATTTGCATTGAATACCTATAAAAATCCCACATACAACTATCAAATTCAATACCCGTCTGACTGGAAGATAGATATTTCCCAAGATCCAGGAGATCCCTATGGAGACTTAGTATTTGTGCCTTATGAAATTACCTCAGGTGGGCCTAATAATCCTGATCGTCGTGAATGGCTTGGAATTACCATTAATAAAAACAAAAATTTGAATGCTATGCGCAGCGAAATTGAGTCTGTATCGGACAATTGCGCTCTTCCTACATCGATAAAATTGAATTATGAAACTGCAACCACGTATATTTGTTCACACAACAATCCAACTGTAACTTCCTTTAACTATTTAATTCAGAAAGGAAAAAACATCTGGCGAATCTACTATTTACGGCATCCTGATAGTGAACAAAAATATGAACCATATTTACAAGAAATGATTCAAAGTATCCAATTTTTTAAAGAATAGTGGTCGGACGGTCAGAACAAAGTCTGAAACAATCTTAGAGTTTAAAAATGCCTTCGTCTCCATAAAGAATATACTTCAGAACAATGACTTTATGATGCGGGCTAAAAGGATCGAATTAGCTTCCTGCTAATATTTGACGCATTGCTATTTAGTAAAAATAGTTGTATTAATTACATATGTTATATCCTTCACAAGAACGCACGAGAGAGGCTTTGGCTAAAGACATTGATTCTCATCAATTCACCATTCTTGAAGGTCTCAGCGGCTCAGGGAAAAGCCTTATTACAAGTAAAGCCATTGCAGGCAGCGGCTATCAGGTATCCGTCATGGAAGGCAGTGATGTCTTGCGCCGACCTGAGGGAATTAGGCAACTCATTGGCGGGCAAATTAAGGCTGTCATTCTGGCACAGCCGAGCGTGAATGCTGGCGCATTTGATAAGAAGCTGGGCATGAGCCTACCCGCGTTGAAAGTTCGCTGCCTCAGTGCTGATGAAGTGATGAGCTGGTTTGATTCCGTTGAGCCTGCGTTGCTGCCTGATGAGCGGGAATATATTTTGAAGTACAGCCTTGGCGTGCCGCTGCTCATTGAAAGATTTCTTGCTAACAGGCCAGTGACACAGCCAGCAGGGATAGTGCAGTGCGTCGCCTACTTGCAGAATATTATTGATGAATGTTTCTTGGCTAGAAAGAGCCGCAACGAAGAGCTACAACAAATAATTGCTACCTATACCGATTTTGGTATTCCCAGCGATGTTCTCTCGGTCCTGTGCGATTGTGAAGAAGCCAGACGTAAAACTAATGCCATCGGTACAATTCATTCACGGCTTGCCACAAACAAGGAAATACCAACGCCTCAATCCTTGCAGCTATTCTCACTGTATGACACTTGGCTTGAGCGTCACCCTGATGAACCGTCGTTTGATGTCTTCGTGCGGGATGTTCCTGATGCTGAAAAACTATTGGAGGAAATTGGATATTGCAGCCACCCAGATAAGCAGGCGCTGCTGCGGAGGTTCGTAGGTGCTGATGCTAGGAAAGGCGCAACGTATTATTCAAATCCAAGATTTAACATTGATTTCGGCAGGCAAATGGATAACTACTCCGCAAGTGATGATGCCTATCTGCCTAAATCAATTTTGACCCTAGCAAGGGCAGCGGGAGTAACTGCTTCACTGAAGGTGAAAAAAATCTTCGGCCAAGACATACCTGTCGTCCAACTGCCTGAGGCTCCAACCGCATTGTTCGTTCATAAACATGACCATACCCCTCGAGATGTCATGCCCGTTGCGTATACCATTGAATGCGCTCTGCAAAAGGCGGGTGTGCCGTATGCCGTGAGATATAACAATGCTGCGTTTATATATAATCCTGAAAAGACAAGCTACAACCCTTTGGAGACTCCAAAGATAAATTCTTACCGAGAATTGTATGGAGACCTGACAGACAATGATGAATGGCCCGACGAAGAAATAGAATTATAGTTTATATTGGCTTGCAGAAGCATTGGTCGTGCCCAAGCATCCCAACTCGAACTGTTCCGGGAATGGCACAGGGAACACGCAAATACAGGCAATCGGTTCATTCGCGTGGTACATCTATTCAACCCTAAATATGCTCCACGCACCGAGAATGACTTGGCTAAACTGAGCGCGAAATGATGAGTTGATCGTAAGGGCTACGTAGTCTCGCACTTGCTTTAAGATAGCTATATACAAAAGGGCTGTAATTCTTTAGTGAATTACAGACAAAATTATGAATTATACCGTCTTCCACCACACCCCGGTACATTCCGGGTATATCATAGAATCAGTATGAACACCGGCATCAAGCATTTCTTTATCAAAGAAAAAGGTAAGCAGACGATCTTTTTCCTCTGCAGTTGTAAATTTATAGTCCGTACGAATGGAACGATGACTAAAACCATGCTGCTTTTCCAAAGACTCATATAAGGCAGCAAATTTCTCATTTGGAGGAGATGGCTCTTCCAATCCTGTTCCTAAGGTTTCCATAAGAATAATGCTGCCACCCGGCTTCACAACACGCTCCATTTCTTTCACTGCCTTCTGCACGGTGTCCGGCCATGATTCACTGCGCAATGCAGCACCGGCAAGGGCCCAGCTTTCCAGTACGGCATTGAGGCTGGCATTTTCTGCAGGTATGGACGTAAGGTCTGATACTTCAGTGCGAAAATTCGTAAAACCAATTGCTGCCAGTCTTTCTTCTGCCACCTTCAACATTGGACCTGCGGCATCTGTTAACAATATAGATTGAACAAAGGGTGCAAGAAGCAGTGCTAAACGTCCCGTGCCAGCTCCAATATCAGCAATATCATTTCCGTTAAAGTCATGAATCTCTAGAAGGGTCTTTAGAATATTTTCTTCATAATCTTCTCTGGAAATAAGCTCATCATACTGAAGTGCTTGATTTAGGTAGATGGCGCGTCGGTCTGGCATTGGCTTACGATGGGGGATTTGCAAAGCTTAGCTCATAGTCTTCACCCATTCCAAAAATCCATTCCAGTCATCAAAAGATTTATCGGTTGTTTCCCGCAATTCTTCCGTCATGGTCGTATGCGTTCCCGGAATCAGGATGCCTGTCATATTGGCCGCTTTGGCAGCCAACATATCAAACAGCTGATCACCTGCATACACACAATGCTGACAGGAAACTCCCAGTTGCTCCGCTGCTAATTTTAACCCATAAGGATCCGGCTTAAAGCGCGGCTTAACCGCATCACCATCAATGATGACAGGAAACAGTTTCTTCAGATTTAATTTTGTATCTATGGCTTCAATCGTCTTTGTCCAAGCGCCTGTGCATAGTGCCAAGGGAACACGCGATGAAAGATATGTGATTGCCTCTAAAGCGCCTTCTCGCCACGCCACTTTTGTTTCGAATAACTCAATCACCAAAGCATCGCGTCTGTCGGCAACAATAGGAATCTGCTCTTCCGGTATTCCTTTTTCTGTCAGCCATACCTTTAAGGGAATGCCAACTGCCAATTGATGAAATTCTTCTTCAGTGTAACGAACATCGCACTCATGAAAGGCTCTATGTGCTGCTTCCGCGTATACGGGAGTGGAATCTATAAGGGTGCCGTCGAGGTCGAAGATGAGGGCTGGAATAGACAGTAAAATACCTACGTGATGCGACCTTGACAATAGTCGTGGTTTTTATTTAGCAATGGCCAAATCGGATCGATTAGACTTGGCTGAAGGAGTACACAAATATGGGCAATCGGTATCTACAAGCGATTCATATGCTTGATCCGCACTACGCCCCACGAACAGAGAATGACTTGGCTAAGCTAAGCGCAAAGTGGTGAGTCATATGTAAGGGATACGCGGTCTCGCACTAGTTACTATGTTTACTAGTTATATGAATTAGACAGTTAAAGGCACTGAAATATACCTGATCCACGTAACTTCAGGTTATTTCACAAAAACATATCATCGTCATCCTTGATCAAAAGCATTCTTTCCTTCATTCTTGCTTATATGAAATATGATATTAAAAAATATAAGGCAATAGTGTTTGACTTCGATGGTGTAATTTTAGATTCGGAACAGTTTAAGATTGCTACGTTTAAATCACTTTTTACAGAATATCCAAATCATCTTGAGGCTATCGATTCATATAACAAACAGAACAGAGGTATTAGTCGTTACGAAAAATTCGCACATATTTTTAAAAATATTTTGGATGTACCATATACAGAAGAAACAGGTAAGGAATTAGGGAAGAAATATAGCAACATCTTATCACAAAACCTTGCAGCTACGCCGCTTATAGAGGGGGTAAACGAATTTTTGATCCAACAAAGCGCACTGCTGTTTATTGCCTCATCCTCAGAAGTGCATGAAATGGAAATAGTCTTACAGACGAAAGGCATGACTGCATATTTTGTGAAATTGTATGGTCATCCAATATTAAAAGCTGAAGCTATTACGAAAACTATGGAAGAGTATCATTTAGAGCCTTCACAGCTACTTTTTTTTGGAGATGCTATTGCAGACTGGAAAGTTGCACATGAAACAAATGTCAATTTCATAGCACGTACGGAGAATCCAGAATTATTTCCGACTGACACAAACAACATATCAACCTTCTTGGAGCTTCTGGTGCAAGGCTAATACACGTCGAATCCGGTTCTGTATATCATGCATTGAGCTACGAAATTAATTTCTCTTTCAATCACTAAAAGATTGAAGGATAGTATGTCGCGGATAGCACCATGCACTTGCGGTGCGCATCGCAAAGAATATCCATCCTGAATACACTGAATATCTTCATCTACTAAAGGCGAACCTTCCGGTTACACTTTCCCTTGAAGGAAGAATCGATATAATTCCTCCCCCAAGGGGGTATATATTTGAAAAAACAATACTCACATCATACTTTGAACTTCGTGTAAGGACTTTTGCGAAAATATAGCATGAGAGCTTGCGGCCATATATGCCCATTCGCGATCCCCGTAACTAAAATGCCAATATTCAAAATCAAACGGTATAAAACCAGCTTCGGCCATGGCATTACGCAATAAAATGCGATGGGCCAATGCAACACCGGTCACAGAAAATGTAGGCTCGGTGTGAGCCGCAAAATCATAGATGGCTGAACCCATATCTATCATTTTACCGGCTTTGGTAATAAGTGTTACATCCACAGCTCCGCCAGTAGGGTGGCCGGCCACCAATGGCACAGCAATTCTACGATGAATTTTTTCGTACAACTCATTCTCATCTACATGACTTTGTGCATTGTTTGTATTCATTTTTTCTATTTCGAGTTCTTTAACAAATAGCTCCGTTTGTATCTCCAGAGTACGGTAACCATAGGTAAGCAGAAGATCCAAATCCGGCCTTTGACTCTTTACTATTCGACGGGCATTGCGAAGCCTGTTAAATACCGAAGTGCGCAAAGGAATGCCCGGAAAGAGGCCTTGCATGTCCTTCATGCCGGGCATGTAAGCCGATGGAAATACATCGGGAGTAATACAAATAAACATCTCATTGTTATCTTCTACGTGCACGCCTATGAGCTGCATATAGGTAGCCTTAGAGCCAATGAAAGCATTTGCATCAGTATTCATCTGTTTAAGCACATAAAAATACGGCGATCTGTTTCAACGTCTTCCTCATTCATTCTGGCCTGCGCGACATCCTGGGCTACACCTTCAATTTTCTTAAAACCCAATGAACTGTGCAATGATTGAGAAATGAAATTTTTTTCCGATGTTCTCATAATAAATGTGCGCACATCTGGTAAAGAAGTTAATTCCATAGTAGTAAGCAGACGACCTATACCTTTTCTGCGCATAGAATGAGCTGTCCCAACTTCGGCAATATACCATGCGTTTGAATCAGTAGTTTCTGCAAGTGATGCCTGCACTGCCGGAACTTTTACAAGTGGAAGCGTAGCAGCAAAAGCAATTATTTCTTTATTTTTACGAGCAGTGAGCAATATACCGTCAGCAAGATATTCTTCCAGCATAATGTTCACTTCTTCATCGGTAAATGATTCACAATAAGGCGGGTCTGCAAAAACTTTTTTATACAAATTGGTTAAACCTTTATTCTGAATATCCTTGAGGGCAGCTACAGATCTAACAGTATCAACTGAAAAATTTTCCGTACCCTTTTTAAACTGTTGGGATTCCACCAGCGTTTCTACGGGACCTGCAATAGTAGCTCCTGTAAATTGATTATCTTCCAGTTGAATGGAAACTTGAATGGGCATTCCTGATGGCTGCATCACTTCAAGTTTTTCAACACTCTGACCCTTTTGCTTTGCCAGACTCATCGCAAGAGCTGTAGTACCACTTCCGCAACCTGATTCGTATATAAGCGTGTCGATACTTTTCACATATACAATGGGATCAATAATATAGATACCTTCTTCATTCCGCGTAAAAATAACTCCGGCCGCTGGATTTTCATCAAGTCCATACTCTTTAATCAGATTCATAGCTTTTTGCTTAAGAACCTGCTGATCCGCTTCAACCGTATCTACGAATACAATAATGTGCGAGATACCTTCCATCGTTACAACAACTTCCTGTTCATTTTTACCAGGCTGTATTGCATCAAGACTGGAAAGGATAGGCATTTCAGTCCAACTGTTGCCTTTCTCATCAATTCCCGCGTTAAGAGGCCGGCTGGCTCCGGAGACATGCATGGTAATACTGCCTGGCCTTCCATTAAGCGCCAGGGCGACGGCGCTTCGCGTAGCGTTCCCGCAGAACTCCCCACCGGCCATCATCAATTCATTTCCCGCTTCACCAAAACACACAAAGCCAACCTGCTCTACTTCTGGATACTCAGCCATAATTGCATCGTTGATGCGCTTTCTTTCGTCTTCATCATGTATAATTCCATACACAAGACAAGTGTCATTGCCTGATGGACGAAGAATGACGAAACGCAACCCTGGCTCAATATCCATTGCTTCGATGGATTCACTGATGGCTCCTGTTATAGTGTCACAAGACGTTTGTATAACTGACGTTTGCATTGAATTAGAAGGAAGGAATTTATCGATAATAGTATCTACATCGGGAATTTTTTTCATGATGGAAAAGTAAGGAAAAACAAATAAAAAAACCCTCTCGCGAGGAGAGGGCGGTGTCGATTTGTTCCTACTTCTTTACGTTACGACATCGGCGCTGTCCTCTCATCGCGAGAGATTGCTGCCTCATGATGATGCCCTGTATGGGTCACCAGAGGCTGTTTGCGATGATGCACAGCGTTAGTCTTGATCGAACGTCGGTAACCACCTTCGCCACCCTGCAAAAAACGAGCAACTCTTGTCACTGTTGTCGTGCTTGCCCCTGTCTTTTTAGTAATTCCTCTGTATGTATTTCCTGTAGCGATCTGCCTGGCTACCTCAAATCGTTCACTCCACGCCTGCAGCTCTGTAAGCGTTCCGACATCCCGAAGGAAATCGGCTATTTCGGTATCCGACTTGCAATCAGCCAGAGCTTTGCAAAGCACTTTGAACCAAGGGTCATTTCGCCAGTTGCCTTCGTTGAATGCTTTTCGAGCCATGACCGTATTTTATATACTAAGTTTTATGTGTCAATGTTTTATCGTATTAAAACAAACTTATATATTTAATGGCTTATTTAAGCTATTAAATGGTCGGGGCGGCGGGACTCGAACTCGCGGCCTCCTGGTCCCAAACCAGGCGCTCTAGCCAACTGAGCTACGCCCCGATGGCGTGAAAGTTTCCATTCCGGAATTGTTCCCGGAATGTTGGCAAAGGATCGTATGGCGAAAAAGTGCACAGCGATCGGGAGTGAGCATACTTAAACTTTTCTTGCACCGCTACGTGATTTTTACAAAATTTTCCCGGTATCGAGTACTTGCATAACCCGTGTAAAAGTATTATGGTTAGTTAAGTACTCTAATTATTTACACTATTAATTATCTATGGCAGACGCATCATACGTGAATCCGGCAGCTATAAACACCACAGAAGCACCACAGCAATCAGCATTCGCCAAGTGGGCCGGGCTGTTCATTCTTAGCATGGCGTTGGCCATTATTATTATTGATACCACTCTCTTAAACGTATCTCTGCGTGTCCTTATTGTGGATCTGCATACCGATCTGCAGCATTTGCAGTGGGTTATATCTGCCTATGCACTCATGCTGGCGGCCTTTACCATTACCGGCGGCCGTCTGGGAGACATATTCGGCAAGAAGAAAATGTTCCTCACCGGGGCCGTCATATTCGCAGCTGGTTCTTTTATTGCATCCATCAGCACCAACTTCTGGCAGATGCTAGCCGGCGAAGCCATTATAGAAGGCCTGGGCGCCGCACTCATGATGCCTGCCACTTCCTCCCTACTTGTCACCAACTTCCAGGGCCGCGAGCGCGCCATTGCATTCGGCGTGTGGGGTGGTATTGCCGCGGCATCATCGGCAGTCGGGCCTATTCTGGGCGGCTTCCTTACGTCTCACTACAGCTGGCGCTGGGGCTTCCGCATCAATGTAGTCGTGGCGGCTTTTGTACTGATCTTTTCGTTTTTACTCCATGACAGCGGTAATAAAGGTCCGCGTCCGTCACTGGATTACCTGGGCGTGGTATTGGCGGGCCTGGGCCTCACCAGTATTATTTACGGCATTATTGAGTCCTCCACGTACGGCTGGTGGCTGGCCAAGCAACCATTTGAAATGTTCGGCAGAACCATTGTGTCCGGTCCCATATCCATTGTGCCACTGGCTATTATTTTCGGCTTTGTGGTTCTGGCATTCTTCCTCAGCTACGAGCAGTACCGTGAAGAAAGCGGCAAAACACCCCTGGTATCATTGTCCATTTTTAAGAACCATCAGTTTGCCTCCGGTATTTTTACCAGCAGCGTTTTCTCGCTGGGCATGGCAGGTATCATTTTTACGTTACCGGTTTTCCTGCAAACCGTACACGGACTTGATGCCTTTAGTACCGGTTTAACGCTTCTGCCCATGTCATTGTGCATGCTTGTCGTAGCTCCGTTGTCCGGATTTTTTACCAAGTATGTCACGCCCAAGCGTCTCATTCAGACAGGTCTTATGGTGTCTGTTCTTGCCATCCTTATTATTCGTCAAAGCCTTAATACCACTGGCATTTCTTTCCTCATGCAGGCTGGTCTGGCTTTGTACGGCGTAGGTATGGGCTTTATTATGGCGCAGATTACGAACATCACCTTGTCAGCCGTGGATATCCGCATGGCAGGCGAGGCGTCGGGGCTCAATAATACGCTGCGACAGGTGGGACAATCGCTGGGTTCCGCCATTGTCGGCTCTATTATTGTGGGCACATTCGCAACCGCTATTTCAACCGGCGTGCAAACCAGCAGCGTTATTCCGATACCCGCTAAAACAGCGGTGCAGGCCCAGATGAGCAAGGAAGCAGCCAGTCTGGACTTTAGCGGCACCGCGGCCGGATCAATCGTTTCACCGGTAATGAAAAATGAGCTGTCAGCCATTGTAAAAGCATCCATGACCGCAGCCGACCGCCGTTCACTCCTGTATACTGCCTTCTTTGTCTTTATGGGCTTTTTGGCATCCTTTAGCCTGCCCGGTAAGCGCAGACAAAGCGCCGCCGCTCCCGTGCCAGCCGGACATTAATCGCGTATAAACCTCTATTTTTCCGCAACGGAATAGACATTTCCGTCAATACCTGTATTCTCTCCTTAATGAACCCCGATACCTCTACACCAACCACGAGCTTTCACACGCTCGGCATTGCTCCAAAGCTTCTCGAAATGCTCGATGAGGCCAAGTTTACCGTACCTACTCCTATCCAGCACCAGGCTATTCCGGTAGCCATGAGCGGAAAAGACGTGGTAGGCATTGCCCAGACCGGAACCGGTAAAACATTGTCATTTGCGCTCCCCATGTTACAACATCTCATGAATAACCCTGGAAGGGGACTGATTATGGCGCCTACACGCGAACTGGCCTATCAGATAGAAGAGACGTTACGCAAATTCGCACCCAAACTCGGTATCTTAACAGCCGTCTTTATTGGCGGTGCGTCTATGAGCCTGCAGAAGCAGATGCTTAAACGTAACCCGCGCATTCTGGTTGCCACTCCCGGCCGCTTAAACGATCACCTCCAGCAGGGGACTATTACCCTAAAAGAAGTGAGCATGGTGGTGCTGGATGAAGCCGACCGCATGCTGGATATGGGTTTCCTGCCACAGATTGAACGTATCTTTAAGCATATCCCGAAAGAACGCCAAACCATGCTGTTCTCGGCAACTATGCCGCCGAGCATTATGAAGCTGGCAACCGTCCACATGAAACTGCCATTGCGTATAGAAGTGGCACCGGCCGGTACAACCGCCGAGCGCGTGGAGCAGGAAATGTTTGTCGTACAGAAAGCCGAGAAAATCCGCTTGCTGGAAAAACTGCTTGTAGAATATAAGGGAACCGTTCTGGTTTTCTCGCGTACCAAACATGGTGCCAAGAAGATTATGCGCAGTATCCGCACCATGGGCCACACTGCTGCAGAATTGCACGGTAACCGCTCGCTCAACCAGCGTATGGACGCCCTGGACGGTTTTAAGCGCGGTCGCTACCGCGTGCTTGTGGCAACAGATATTGCCGGACGAGGTATAGACGTGGATAACATCCAGCTGGTAATTAACTTCGACCTGCCACAGAATCCCGATGATTACGTACATCGCATTGGTCGTACGGCCCGCGCCGGCAAAGAGGGCAGAGCCATCTCCTTCGCCGAGCCGAATCAGTTGTCCGAAATCCGCAGTATCGAACGTCTCATCCGCACTCAGATTACACGTTCACAGCCGACAGGCCTGCCACCGGCACGCGCCGGAGCAGATGCAACGCAGGACAGAGATGAAGACAGAGGCGGACGACGCCCGTCCTACCGGCCACGTCCGGATAGCGAGCGCAAACAAGCGCCGCAGAAAACTTTCCAGCGCTCAAACAATATTCCCCGTTCCACGCAAGGCAAGCCTGCGCCGCAACAAGGAGGCGGCCGGCCAAATAAGCCGCATTACCCGGCCAAGCCAACACACGGTAAGCGTGCCGGCTTTAACAGTGCGGGCTTTGAAGCCTCATTGCAGAATGCCTTACAGGATGAGTAAAAACAGAAACCGGTAGTGAAATTTCTGTATCTCTCTTGGCGCTTCGCTCACTTTTTACAGAAGTGCAAGTGAAAACATCCGGCGCGCGCTTGTTATGAGCTTCGGCTATTTCCGTCTGTTCTCACAAAATATATACCCGTAAACTACCGGCATGCCACACACGGATCCGCTACTCATTCACACGCAATTTGTTCTCTTCTTCGCGCAGCCCATCGGCAAACCCGAAGAATTCTGGAAGCAATTGCAACAAACCGAACTGGGACAAGTATTCAATCAAACGCCACTCATACAACCGGTTCCCATGGACCACCATTCCATGGAAATTCCCGTCGTACAAATCGGCTCCAGCCAGGGCCACGCTCTTAGCATCGCCCGCATGCGAGCCGACATTATGTTTCTGGTACCGCATGGTCCGGACAGCGATGCAAATCCGCATCCGCTCTTTCAATCATTTTTTAAACTCTTTGAAGAGCAGACGCTCGTCCGCAGAGTTGGCTACGTAAAACGCTGGTTTATAACGGACAACGAACCGGTCAAGCGCATCGGCGCACTCCTGGCATATAATCCGGAAGACCGGCAGGGCGGCACGCTGCAGGAAGTGTTTATCCGCTACACCACACGCCAGGCAATCTATCAGTACGACTGTAATAATTTTACCAATATAGAACCGGCAACCGTCAACGCCAGCAATGCAGATACCATGACCGGCATACTGGTGACGAAAGACATCAATACTATCCCGGAGCAAAATTACCTGTTTGATGCCGACACACTGAAAACATTTTTCACTGAAGCAGATATATTGACGACAGCAGCTACTATACAAAATTTAGTCGCATAAATAATGAGAGCTTCTCGTCGAAGCTCTCATATTACCAGGATATTCCTGACAACGGGGTCCCGGAAGCACTGAGCTTCGGGATACTCTCCCCACATGGGGAGTTTGCCCAGGCACGCTGTTGCGGTAATAACCGTCTACATCCTGTAGCGGCGCTACAAGGAGAATGAGGTTGACGCAAAAAGGGCCCGGACTATATAAACATATTCTACCTTTTTAATATGTTCTGTCTATTTTTCTGCAATTCTGCTATAATAATCCAAATAACTGTTGCAAACGCAATTTCTGTCCGTATCATTCCATATTATGAAAACCCTCTACTTAACAACAGACGAACAAACTGCCTTCAAAGCTCTGCCTGCCGATTTACAGGAGGGGTGGGAGGTAGAGACAGAAACAGCAACAGATTACGAATCACTACGACAGATTAAGATGCGTTACTACCTGGCTGATTTTTCTCATGTGCCGGAAGTAAAGGCTATTGCCGACCGCATTGCCAATAACGAACCCATCGGAGATCTTTCGCTGGGCAATATTCCGGCGAATATACAAAAAGAATTGTATTTCACGCTTGGCGCACGCGGCGTAAAAGCGCTCATAGAAACACTTGTTCATGAAATCGCTTCCGATGATGACATAGAAGCGCTTTCCACTCTCAGCATTGTTCGTCATAAACTTCTTGAAATTAATTCCACCTCTACCCACAAGTAATATGGCCGATACTGCTACCATGAAATCCCCGGAAACCGGCTTCGTTACATCTCCCAAAGAGCTTAAGGGCATGATGGAAGAACTTGAGGCAGATGGGTACGTAGATGAAAAATTTGATGCGATGTTACAATCTGCCAACGGACGCGACGATCTTATAAAAAGATTTCGGGCGAAAAATCCCGAACTGAACGGCAATGCCGAACGTGCCGTTGAGGAACTTGGACTTTTCCGTCAGGAAACAATGGCGAAAAAAGAATGGAATACATGGGAATACGTAAAATCCATTCCCGGCCGCGTGTGGGATACCATGAAAGCGCATCCGTATATTTCTACTGCCGTTATTCTGGGCGTTGTCGGCGCAGCCGCTTATTACAGCGGAGTCGGCCCGGCAGCCATCAATTATGTAAGAACATGGGCCGCCAAACAGTTTGGCCTCAACGCACTTGGCTCTGCATCAGAAGCTGCCAGTGGTGCCGTCGCCAAAGCTTCAGAAGTAGGTGCGGCAGCAAAGGGTGCCGTGGGGGATGCTATTGGGAATTTACCAAACACTGTTGCACCAATCACACCATTGCCACCCATACCAACTACTGTTCCGAGCATTAATGATGCCATTAATACATTGGATGCTCTGGGTAAAGCAGGTTAATATGTCCATATGCCAATAGAAACACCTGAATATCAACAGCCGGCTACTGCAAAGGACAAAGTTCCGGATTATATGAAAAATTCCGAGCTTATAAAAGGTGCTCTAGGCATAGATGATACGCCGGAGAATTGGAAAAATATCCTTGATCGCGTGAGAATGCCGCTGGCCAAGCCAGAAACTTCAGCATTAAAATCAGCAGTTGTACAAATGGAGCTTAACAGAAAATACATGCAAACTGAGTCCTTAAGACGTGATGCCGCATCACTTATTCTTGCTGTTCAAGCGTTAGCCGAAGATAAAAAAATAGTCACACCGGTACACAAGCGAACAACCATGCGTTACTTGGCACGGTATTTAGATGCCAGAGATGCATACGAGCGCCTGGGAAAATGGAAGCAAGCTCTCCCTTCCGAGTTTCCTCTTTACCTTACGGAATTTGTGCGCGATGAAAGTTCCAGTGGTTTGGTATTGCAGGGAACAGATGCCATTTTACGCATGCAATACGATGTAAAAGATAAAATAGGAATAGAAGATTCGCCACAAGTATTAGTATCACGTTCGAATGAAATTTTAGTAAATGCCAAGAACCGCCGCATTAGTATGTTTACCATTTTAAACTGCTTAAACGGTATAGAGCTAAAAAAAGAGGACCAGCCTTATGTTGATTTTTTGCAGTTAAGCGGCTACTACACACCCGGTTCCACACCCGAGCCGTCAAAAGAAGACATAAATGCAACCAAACTAATTGTAGGCTATATCGCTAAAAATTTACAAACCATAGAAACGGTCGCGAATACGGAAGGCGTAAAAGTAGAGCAGCTAACTATTGTTGATGCTCTTGAATGCTGCCTGAGTGCGCACCCGTTAGCAGAGCTTGCCTCTGAAGTGCAGGCACATATTTCCGGTGTCTCCGTTTGGAATGCGCCGGATTTGAGAGAAGTATCCAAAAAAGTTTCTGAAAAAATGTTGAGCAAGAAAGAACTGCCGAACCGCATGGTTCAAGCCGTACTGGCACCAATGGCAAAATTGGATGAAAAAAGCTCAAGCGCCGACAGAACGGCTTTCCAGGCTAATGCCGAAAAAGTTGCACAATTCTTTTTGGAAGGTGATGCCAAAGAAATCAGCTTAAGCCGTATTGAAACGCACTTGGGGCCATACAACGAAGCGCAAAGAAAAATGATTGTCGATATTAGTAATAAAATACGGAGTCCGGACATGGTTGCTCAAATTCAACAGGCACTGTTCGTCCCTAAAGATGAAAGCCAATGGAAGCCAATGGATAAAAATATTGTCGCGGCTCTTCAGAAAATTATCGGCGGAGGAGACATAAAAGCCCGTGAAGCATTCGAACTTTTTTATTTGTCGTCCACTACCGGCGGCATGAGCCTTCCACTGAGCTACGCCGGCATTCGCATACTGGACGAGCATGGCGAAGGAATTATGGCGTTCGATGTGCAGCACCGGGCACTACGAAAACTGGCGGATCTTACGTTAACAAAAGTTGCATCATTACCTGAAAACCTTTCTGAACTTGGACTTACAAAAGAACAGTCAGTGGAATTCAGTAACATGGTTCAGTATCTAAAGGAATCGGGCTCCGAAGCCAGCATTCATTGGCTTATTAAAACCATTTCGTTTCTTACTAGCAACTGGGACGTTATTGCCATGATAGGCGCAGTCCCTGCAAGTATCGCAGTATGGAAAATTAAATTGGGCGTAGACAGAGCTGCAATGCGTAATTTTGCGTTTATGGGAATTGAGGAAGCCAAGCAATCGTATAAAGGATTGAGCGCCATAGACGACGCGAGAATTAAATTGGTGCAGGACCAGATAAAAGATATTCTTACGGAACAGGACGGCTTGCCGCGCATCGCCGGTATTATTGATGATGCAAAAACTGTTGTAGGAAAAGGCTTACATAATGAAGCGCGTCGTATTTATAAATCCCTCAAAGGAGATTTGGGCGAAACGGCAAAAGCCTTAAAATCCAAATACGGCAACGCCTCCGATGTGGCGCATGATTTACAGGAGCTCGGAACACCAGAAAATATTCAGAAGGCCCTGAAAGCTGCAAATTTTACCGACTTAGAAATAACAAAAGCAACAAGTGATATCGTGAATAATACCAGGCAGGAACTTGCCGTATTACGCGATTCCTTAAAATCAGCAGAACTACAGCGCTTGGGCGATATGGCGGACCAATTAAGCAAACGCTTTGGTATGCTTGATACTGCCCCGTGGGCAAACGGCCAAGAACGAGCCAAAGCACGCGGCATATTATTTGAAGATGCAAAAACTTTTCAAAAAGAACTGAACACCTATTGTGCAAAAAACGGAGAAGCTGCTCGTGAGTCCATTATCAAGCGCCTGTTCCCATCTATGAACGACGAAGGCGTGCAGGCTGTATTAAAAGCGCATCTGCTCACGGATAATCTGGAAAAGTTTGAACTGATGAAAAACGTCATAAATGCCGAGGAAGCCAAGCGCCTTATGCGTCTTGGTATTGCCGGCACCGAACCCATAGGTGTGCATGCTCCCGCGGAAATCTCCCGACAAAATTCTCGTCCGTTAGTCCAGAGTCTTATGAAAGATAAGATATTCAACGCTCTTGCAAAAGATGCTCCCGCAACTCAAGTAGAGCGCCTGTTGAATGGCCTTGATGATGAAGCCCTGCACCTCGTAGAGCAAAGCTCAGGAGCAAAGAAGCTGCTCGCAGGCGCGCTGTCCGCAACGGATGCAACGGATATGAACCGCATAGTAAGTGCGGCAAATTCGGCGGCAAAAATGTCCCGCACTATACGTATCGGCTTAAATGCAGCCGGTGCAGCCGGCGACGTATTCGAACTCTGGATGGCCTACGCAGACTGGCAAGCCAATGGCGAGCGCATTATAAACACGACAAATCCTGAATTAAAAGCTCTATATCAAAACGCCTACGCATTGCCTCTGGCGGAAGGTGCCACGAGCCTTGGCGGCCTGGTACTTGGCGGCATTGCCATAGAATCATCCCTCGCCGCCGGAAGTTCAACACTCACGGCTCTCGGCGCCACTGGCGGGGCAATAATGATGCCGGTAGGACTGGCAGTAATGGGTGGCCGTTATTATTACAAAGCACTGGAAGAAGGCCAAGAGAACTGGCTTACATCTCTTCCAGAATTATTGGCACGCGATAATGCCGATCTTCTGGCAAAACTACACGAGTTGGAGCCGGAAGCACAAAGCGCCAAAAAAATTCTCCGTCAGTTAACCACCGACAGCAGTGATGGCGCAGACAGTGCTGCCCGCATGCTTATCTATGAAGCATATTTTACAAAAAATATTATACCGCCTGCACGGCGCATGACACGGTCCGAAAAGAATGCATCAGTCCCTGAAGCTGATAGTGTCTATATGAATCGCATTCGTCAGCAAATCGCCAATCAATTATTGTATATTAAAAATATTACGAAGGGATCCTTTGGCAGTGTCACACCACATGACTTAGACGATGCTGTAGCGTATGCGGAATTAATTTCTTACAAGCAGGACGCCCAGACAAACATAATAGAAACCGCACTGCCAAACGGGAAAATTAATCGCGTGAATATTACGGGCATGGAATCCGAAACAGATCCCAAGAAATTGTCGGCTGTCATTCGTGAATATCAGGATAAAATTGTAATGCCGTTTGCATTTGAACAGTTATGCCAGGAAGCCATCCGGCGTCCGGAAGAAAACATCAGCGCCCTTATTGTTGCTCGTTTCAAAAATCAAATGGAAGTGTTCAGCGCTAAAACGGAACTGTTGCCTGCCAATATACGCGCTTCGCTACAGACAATTATGAATAAAAATATAACAACGATTATTACATTGGTGGAAGACGGCATACGGTCATTGCAAAACAGTCCCCTGAATATGAATGCACTCAGCAAACAATACCGGCTTGCCGCATTGAACATAGAAGCTCTAACGGCGGGCGACCTTCAGACATACTATAATACCAATGTACTTCCGCCGCCTCAAACCATGGGCTCGGCTCCGAAGAGTGCAAAACTCGGCAAACAGGACAGGGAATAACCTGTGATAACGACTGAAAAGCTGTTATTTGCCATGTTCGCAGGAGTATATTGGCAGTATACTTGTTTTCTCACATACTCCCATACGCCTACGCATGAACATCCGAAATTTCTGCAT
>JAQBQQ010000030.1 GCA_028286915.1 Candidatus Peribacteria bacterium
TGGAATCATTTCGCGGATTTTCTGCTCGTCACTTCCGACAATATTAATGTAATCATCCACTGCGCCAAGCACGCCGAGTGCGAGCATGGTAATGAGCGGCACGTAAACCTCTCCGCGCTGGAAAAGCGAATTTCCCACCACACCCGTAAGCGCGAGTGCCCGCGAGAAAACAACAGTTAAAAAAATAGACCCCCAAATGAGCAGACCGCCCATGGTGGGCGTGCCGAATTTTTTTAGGTGAAACTTCCGGAATACACTGGCTTCCCGGCCATCCACCGTTTCCACCCGCAACTGCTTTCCCAGCTTGTTTTTCCGCAGAAAAGAAATGAACCACGGCGTAAGAAGCAAACCCAGAATAAAGGCAAAAAAGGCATACCCCAGAATAGAATCCAATGACAGCTCAGGACGCGGAAGAGAGAGATCGGTAGGCATGAAGAAAGGATACCTGCCCATATCAAAATGCCAAAATCAATTCATGATTGTCCGTTTTCCAATCAACCAATAAATCAACCGTGCGTCCCGCCCTAATCATCATCCGAATGCCGGCCGGACGTATGCGGCGTATCTACATCGTAAAACTTGGTTTGCTCTTTTTTAAACAGAAGTTCCACACGGCCTACCGGACCATTACGATGCTTGCGTATGTACACGTCGCACATACCCGGACGGTCACTGTCTTCCTCATAATAGTCTTCACGGTAGAGCATCATTACCACGTCGGCGTCCTGCTCGATAGAGCCGGAATCACGCAAGTCGGACAGCTGCGGAATATTTCCCGGACGCGTTTCTACGGCGCGGGACAGCTGCGAGAGCGCCAGAATAGGAACATGCAATTCGCGGCCGATCTGCTTGAGTGAACGCGAAATTTCCGATATTTCCTGCACACGATTACCGGCAAAACTGTTATTACCCGTACTCATAAGTTGCAGGTAATCAATGATGATAAGATCCAAACCGTACTCCATTTGCAAACGACGGGCCTTGGCGCGGAACTCCGGCAATGACGATGCAACCGAATCATCAATGAAAATATTTGCCTTATTAAGATCATCCATAATAGGACCCATATTCTGGAAATCGCTGTCTTCCAGCTTGCCGCGCTGGAGTTTCCAGGAATCCACGCCCAACATGGATGCAAACAGACGATCCACCAGCTGCTCTTTGCTCATTTCCAAAGAGAAAATGCCGACTGTCTTATGATTTTTAATAGCGGCGTTCTGGGCGATATTGAGAGCGAGCGCCGTTTTACCCATACTCGGGCGGGCGGCCAGAATGATTAAATCCGACGGCTGTAAACCGGATAACTTGGCATCCAATGCAGCAAAACCAGTGGCCACTCCTTTAATGGCTGATTCACCTTTGGACTCATGCAACTCAGCAAATTTTTCATAACGCGCGTCCAGCACTTCACGGATATGCACAAATTTATCCTTCATGAATGTGTTGCTGATGCTGAAAATAGTCTTCTCCACCTGGTCCAGTAATTCTGCCACAGGCCGCTCCACTTCGTAGCCAAGTGCCGTAATTTTTTGTCCGGCCTCAATAATGCGACGGTGCACCGATTTGGTTTTGACGATTTGTCCGTACTGATAAATATGCGAAGAGGTCGGCACGCTGGATGCCAACTCCGCCAGGAATGCGCTGCCGCCGATATCCTGCACTTTTTTGTTCGTGGACAGCTTGCTGCTCACCGTCACGAAATCGATGGGCTCATGCTGCTGATACAAGTCGCAAATAGTCTGAAAAACCAAGCGGTACGTAGGATCGTAAAAATCTTGCGGCACCAGTAAGTCCGAAACTTTTACAATGGCTTCCGGATCCAGCAATAATGCGCCTAAAACCGTGCGTTCGGCATCCGTGGAATGAGGTTGCACTTCAAGAATGCTGGTGACAGGTGTGAACATAGGCGGTGTGAAACAAAAATTATTCGTGCGTCGCTCAATCCGAAGACGCTCATTGTAAGCCCATAGCCGCTCTCTGCAATGAAAAGCAGATGACAGTTTTGACTATTCGTCTGCTATCTGTGGCAATACTGTGGATGAATTGTGGATAACTGAAAATGCAAACCAAAATCAGCCTCACTGATGCATGCGCATAAAAAAACCTCGTACCAATAGTTTGATACGAGGTTATAAATGCCGGACGCATTTTAGACAATCATTCCGGAGGCATCGCGGATTTCCTGCTCCAGCTTCTGCAACATTTGCGGATTCTGTGCCAGGAAAACGCGGGCAGCTTCGCGACCCTGACCAAGTGTTTCCTCACCGTAACGGAAGTACGCACCGGCCTTTTCCAGAACTTCATATTTTACACCAAGATCCAGGATTTCTCCTTCCCGGGAAATACCACTGGCATACATGATGTCAAATTCAGCCTGACGGAACGGCGGCGCCACTTTGTTCTTCACCACTTTCACGCGGGTGCGGTTACCCACAATATCGTTTCCTGATTCATCTTTTACCCCGCTGGCCGTCTTTTCCATTACCTTATCAATACGGCGGACATCCATACGCAGAGATGCGTAGAACTTGAGCGCATTTCCGCCGGTAGTTGTTTCCGGGTTACCGAACATGACGCCAATTTTCATACGCAACTGATTAATGAAAATCACCGAACAATTAGTCTTACTGATAATGGACGTAAGCTTGCGCAATGCCTGGCTCATCAGACGAGCCTGCAGACCCATGTGGCTGTCACCCATCATTCCTTCAATTTCCGCGCGCGGAGTAAGAGCGGCAACGGAGTCCACCACAATAAGATCAATTGCGTTACTGCGGACCAGCGTTTCCACAATTTCCAACGCCTGTTCACCGTCATCCGGCTGGGCAACCAGCAAGGAATCAATATCCACGCCAATCTTCTTGGCGTATTGAATATCCAGGGCATGTTCGGCATCAATGAATGCTGCTTTGCCCCCGGACTTCTGCACCTGCGCTATGGCATGCAGGGCAAGCGTAGTTTTACCGGACGATTCCGGCCCGTAGATTTCTATAATGCGGCCGACCGGAATACCGCCGCCCAACGCCAGGTCCAAAGACAAAGAGCCGGATGGAAATTTTTTAATAAACTGGCTCTGACGACCATCCATTTGCATAATGGCGCCTTTGCCGTATTTTTTCTCGATCTCCTGCAGGGCGGCGGAAATAGCCTCCATTTTACCGGCGGCAAGCGCGGCGGCGGCATCTTTGGCAGGAGCTTTTACTTTGGTAGTGACTGGTGGTTCCATAAGTGCGGTATCGGAAGAAGTAGTACGTGCCATAATAGTTGGTAGAAAAAAAATGGGAAAGTAGATCGAAAAAGAAAGTGAGCGGAACGTGGAACAATCGGCTATGCCGCGCGCATTCGGACGTTCCGTCTCATCGTAGAACGTGGGAGGTAACTGAGGGGGAATGGAAGTAAAGGAGGTGACCGTTCGTACACCACCTATTGTATGCAAGTTGACCCGCTCGTCAAAACAATGAACTTGATATGAGTGTGAAGTTATTGTGGTGTATTATCGTACACCTTTATTTCATGACACGTAAAAACGGCCACCCCGAAGGGTGGCTTACGCATGTTTACGGGAGATCCTCAATGGATCTACATACCCATCGCTGGGGAAGGCTGCCATTGCAACTGGCAACCAGTTCGTAGCTGGGCGCAGAACAGTCGATGTCCAAGCCGACACGGTACCAATAGACACGAGCAACGAAGGACTCGCCGGGCTGGACGGGAACAAGCGAATAATTGTTCAAGCCAGGCGCCCAGAGCCACTCGCGCCCCTGCGTGTCGGTCATCTTCCACAGGTACTCAGGAACGCTTTCCAGCGTTTTGCAGGTGATCGTAATGCCTTCAAGCTGCGATTCCATGCCCAGCTCGACGAACAGAGCGTTCCGCGTCTGATAAAACTGTGCCCTGGCCGGCATCTGATACGTAACTCGATCCCGGCAAAACCGCACCGGAAACGTGGGCCAGACGTAGCCAAGATTGATGGTATCCCATCTCTTGGGCAACCGTTTTTCTGCAATCAGCATGATCATCCCCCAATCACTCATTCTTTTTCCTCCGCAAGCCAGTCCTGCAGAAAAGAAAAAGTGCGTAGGGGAAGTACAATATAAAAGAACGAATACACAATTACAAAATTTCAATACGCAACTCTGACCAGTCCCATGGTGCGATTAACTGCAAAGCAGTCTGCTCATTAAAGCGGGCATTCACTATCTTTAGATCTTCAATGGAATGCGCAACGCTGCCCGTGGGCATAAGGCCGTCCGTATGAATAAGAACACTTTTTACATCGGCTACAGGCATATTAACTGATTCGAAGTCGGGCGTATCCGTTCCATCAATAGCAGGATAGTAAAGATCGCCAGCCAAGGGATTATTTTGCATATGCTCAAACTGCATCAACGTCCATTCCGGGTTATAACGCTCATGAATCTTTTGCCGTTCTTCACCGCTTGCAGTAGCTATATCGTCAATATATATCTTCTTTAAGACATCAATCAATTTATCCCTGCCGGCGCGCAGTACGCCGTTTATACGGACGAACACATCGCCGACCGCCGTAACCCGCAACGTCTCTTCATCCATCCGCACGTGGCCAATGTAACCAGTCATGGACTCGGCTCTGTGTGTTTCAAGATACAATTTCCGTGCATCGTCATTTTCAATATCCGGCGGAATAATGCCGATATCAGTGCATCTTTTTCGTAATTCCGCATTTATTACGCTGATAAGGCTATGGCCTGAAAGCTGATGCGTCTCAATAACGCGTTTGGCAACCATGCTCCCAATTTCTGCCGGTAGCAGTGGTATATTTTCCGGCAAGCCCCGCATTCCGGCAGACGATGGATCGACAGCGCTTTTAATTCCCCGATAGTTATTCGCCCAATCTATACCTGCCAAAGTTAGAACTTTTTTCGCTGCGTCAAACTGATGCACAAACTGATCCTGCATGTGTTTTCCGGCATCAACGCCAAATTGTTCATCCATCTTTCCGCTGGGCCGGCTAAGAATACGCAGTTTCATACTAACAAAATATAATATTTAGCATAAATAGTCAATAGATCGATTATCCATCAAGCTGTCATCATATCTTTATGCCCTTCCTCCGCGAAATCTCTCTCCGTCCCGACGTCCCTCCGGAAGATGCGTACTGGAAACATATTCCGGCGCTCCGGAATATTCATCTGCCGTTTCCATCAGCCGTCACATTTATAGTAGGGGAGAACGGCAGTGGAAAATCCACACTACTGGAGGCCATGGCCACGAGTATCGGCTTCCACCCATCCGGCGGCAGCCGAAATAATGTATATGATTTTCAACCAACAGAGTCTGATTTTAGTCGCGCCATCAGATTGGTCTGGTCAACAAAAATCAATAAGGGATTTTTTTTGAGAGCCGAAAGCTATTTCAATTTTGCATCACACATTGATGAACTACAAAAAGAGGATACCAGATCACTAGAACCTTATGGCGGTATATCTCTCCATCAACAATCCCACGGTGAGTCATTCCTGGCACTATTCAAAAATCGACTACTCAAGGGCATCTTTCTCTTCGATGAACCCGAAGCCGCCCTCTCGCCCAAGCGCCAGCTGGCTTTTTTATCGCTACTGCATGAGCGTGAACAGTCCGGCCAATGTCAGTTCATTATTGCCACACATTCACCTATTTTACTGAGCTACCCGGGCGCAACTATTTATCATTTTAGCGAAAAAGGACTGAGACAAGTTGCGTACAAAGACACGGATCATTATCAAATCACCAAAGATTTTCTGGACGCGCCGGAGGTGTTTTATAAGCATTTGTTTGAGAGTCCGACACACTAAAAACACCTCCGCGCGGGTGCGCGGAGGTAACGTTCTTCAGGCCTGATCTTCCGGAAGAAGATACCCAAAGCCACCATGAGGATAGATCTGTCTTTCGACGTGACCAGCCAGCGACAATGCGAGCGATGCATTTGCCGCACCCATTTCCAGACTGTTCCACCCAAGCTCATCCCCAATGTGAGCCGAGTACGAGATGCACGCATCGAGAAGATCGCTGGCGTGCAGAATGTTGTATGGCTCCAGGATGGAGAACAAGGCGACAGGCACCTCGAGCACCTGTTCATCCGCCACAATTCGAACACCAAAGGCATCCGTAGACACCTCCAGCTTCGGGTTACACCGAATGCTCAGATCCTTCATAACTCCCGGCTCCATGATATGTCTCCCGTGCCAAAGAGCAGCGAAACCAGGTAACGCACCTGGAACACGCTTAATATAGCTATTATTTGAAAAACTTCCCAATCTTCGCCTGTTTTACATTCCGCCAGGCCGTCACTTTGCCTTTCATGCGCTTTGAATATTTTTCTGATCCTCTTAACCGATTGAATTTCAAACAATTACTGTTTTCCATAGAAATCATCTTCATATGTCACTATCGTATGCGGCATGAACATATGGCACGCACTTTCAACGTCAAAAATTTTCGCGCTATCGCTCTTGTTTGCCGGTGAGGCTTTAACCGTGTATGCCGAAATTTATGGTGCACATACGTACCAGGTAGAACATGAGTTTATGAGTGTCTTCTGGAAAATGATGCCACTGGTCACTATTGCCGGAGGATTATTAGTCGTAGCGTATATTTTGGGATTTTCGGTCTTTCAAAATATCTGGATTATTGGAGCCGTATCCATGACATCTATTCTCATCGTTGAGCCGTTCATTGCCTATTCCATCTTCAGACAACTGCCTACAAAAGGCGCATTGGTTGGTATGATCATGGGAACAATCGGACTCATCATCACTCTCTACGAATAAGAAGAGACTACAGTGAAGTACACCGCCCCGTGTTATTCACCGTGTCCGTAATGGCACAATAAGAGCCCGTGGGACACAGGATACCTGCCGATCCGCCGCACGGCTGAAACGTACCGGCGGCGCTGCCACTGGCTGCCTGCGACACAGGAGCAAAGAACGACGTACCGCCTGGCGGCCCGACGCTGCGCAGGATTTTATCCATAATGATTTTGACGTCCGCTGTATTGGCTATTCCATTTGGACTAAACAAAAATGTGAGCACGCGAGGCGTGACTGATGGCATGGTGTCGTCAATAAAAATGCTGACCGTAGATGGATCCGCATACTCCAATACCACTGCCTGTTTGCCAAGCAGCGTAAATGGCAGAAGAGAAAGTCCGCTGCCGGTGCCATACGCAGGCTGCTTCCAGTCGAAGGGAAGATTGCGAACTGCCTGGCTAAAAATAGAAAGCGCCGGAATAACCATACCGGACTCCGTAAAGCTGGCATTGCGGCCCTGAACAGTCTCCTTCCAGTTGGCAGGTACCTGGATGGAAAGTGACAAAGAGGGGATATCCACACTGCGGAACTGGCTTTCCGGATCATCGATGGAAGAAACGATGAGCACCGGCAAATCTTTCGGGCTGCTGTTTGGCTGCAGAAAGCCTTTTACTGTTATTGGATGCCGTTCATGATCAAATAGATTAATAGTCTGGCTCTCAACATAATACGTATCCACGCCGCCCACCTGCAACATATGCGTTCCGCGACGCGACAAAGAAAATTCCACCGGATGCACTATGCCTTTCAACGTCTGCTCGCTCTCGGGCAATGGCGAGACTGCAGGACTGCAGGCAATAACTACCGATGCCACAACGCAGGACAAGCTCAAGGTACTGATGAATGATCGCATGCTGCGTAGCGTAGCAGATTTTATCCGTTGCTGCATGATACATTTGCCTTACAACCTCCGGCTCCCTTATACCACCTGCCTCAAAAAAAGAGACCCTCGCGGATCTCTTGTTTGTCTATTTATAGCCGGGCAATTACGCAGGCTTCTTGGAGCCGTCAAACGCGTACACTGCGCGGCCCACACGTGTGAAGTACGGCATTTTCTGTAGGTTGAGGGAAATAGTTCCCACCTTTACCGTGCGCTGCTTAGCAACTTCGGCGATGATTTCTTTTTTACTGAGTGGTCCCTTCTCCATAAGGATACTTTCGATGACATCGGCAACCGTACCCGGCTCGTACCCCCATTCGCGAAGGGCATACAGACCGCGGCCGACAAGGACAAACTGCGGATAGCGGATAAGTTCGTTATGTACTGCCTGCACGGTGACGTGCTTATGGTCGAACCCGGCCTCGCGGATGCGGTTGGCAATTTCCATAAAATGAAGCGGCTCGCCGGCTTTGCGGAGAATAATTTCCACTTTGTCACGGATACTGCGTGGACGGACAAATCTCCACTCATTCAGTCCCCATCCTTCATCAATTTCACGCAGACGCTCATCAATTTTCAAGCAGCTCGTAATAAGCTCGCGGCCTGGCACACGGTCTTTAAATAAATTCAGAGCCTGAATAGCGGACACGATCTCATCGGTCTTCATACACGTCTTGCGCTTCTTAAGAATGCGCACGATGTTATCCACAATAGTCGTAATATCCTCGGCGGCCAGGCTGGTCAAACGCCAGAAGGGAACAAACGTATTACTGCGGGCAACCGAACTCATTTCATTATCAATAGAGAAAGACAGGCGCAACACGGCTCCGTCCGGCTGGGAACTGTTGGCAATACGCTTGAGTACCATAGAGACCAGCTCATCCTCACGCATAACTCCCCCCTGCATGCGTAGAATGTTCTTCGCGAGTTCATTGACCTCATCAAGGCGTGTCGTGCGCACGGTGCGGCGCAACTTGCCGAGGGCGATGCTCTCGATTTGACGGATACGCTCACGTGTTACCTTAAAGTGCTTACCGATTTTCTCAAGTGTCTGCTTCTGTTGGCCGAGCAGTGCAAAACGTTTCTTGATAACCATGACTTCTTTTTCGGTCAGAACCAAAAAAAGATTCTGAAGCAAGTCGCTGAGATTCACCGTAATTTGTGAACCTGTCGCTTGGGCCGGAGATGTAGTAGGAGGGCTAACCGTGGCGGGCATGTAGAGCAGGGGAAGGAACAATCCTCGTTTTACCAGATAATTGACAGGAACAAAAGATCTTCAGAACAGATAGGTGGATAATAAGATCAGATGCAGCTTCCGTACGAATGCAATATAACAAAGGATTTACTTTACTATATTAATATTAATATATCATTTGTCAATAGCCCAAATACTTACCAAGTATGGCAACCGCCGCAATGGCGTTATCGTCCATCTTATTGCGTACTACGTCATTTTTAGAAGTCCGCATTTTTGCATTTGGCGTTGTATATCGCTCATCAATATAGATAATTTCCGCGCCAATTGACGCAAGCTCGCACACGTACTCGCGCACGATTCCCGCCTGCTCGCCTTCGTCGCCGGATGGCAACTTTGGAAGGCCAATAATGAGATGGGAAATTTTTCTTTCACTACACACTCTTCGCACACACTCGCCAAATTCTTCTTTTGTCTTGTGATGAAGTGTCGGCAGCGGTAATGCAATGCCAACATCTTCACTCGCATATGCAACACCAGTTCGTCTTGTACCGACATCGAGAGCGAGAAAATGTTTCATTTTAAAAATAATGAAGTGCGAAATTTATTCGCGATAAAAATGTAAGAGTGAATAGTTTATAGGTTGAAGCGAATAGAAAAAAATGGAAAGAGAAATAAAAAAATAAGTTACATAAAAAAACATACCGGCATAAGCATTATAAAAATTCACTCACAAACTCACCGTCACTCTCTGCCCGTTATGATCCGAAAAATTCGATGCATTGATACTCTGGTGCCGAAGGACTTTCATGCCTTTTACGAGATTGTAATCAATCCGCAGAATCTTCTGCTTCGTGAAACCCCATGTATGCGGAATAATAGATGAAGACTTGTGAGATGAATCCTCAAAATTCCGGAGAAGGGGAATCATGTCGCCCATGGATTTGGTGGTATTGAAATCACCGGAAATATACACCGGATGAATATTGGCAGTTGCATCCTGCTGCAATGCGGAAAATTGCGGCAAACGCCTGGTGAATTTTTCTTTGATCATTGAAAGAAAAGTGAACGCACTCGAAAACGTCGTATCAATAGGCGGCGTAATATGCACATTATAAAAACTGACAGTGTTTCCGTGTACGTCTATATCCGTACGCAGAATTTTTTTCGTATCAGACAAAGAAGAATGTAAAACCGGAAAACGGGAAATAGTCAGCAACTCACCGTCATTGATAACATCGTATCCGGGAAACACAGCTTTAATGGCATAGGTGTCCGTAAGAGGCGTACCATCCGGAGTCCAGAACTCCTGTAGCTGATACACATCCGCCTGCTGATTTTTGAGAAACTCCAGAAATTCTTTTTCATGGCCCGTTTCCCAATATTCCGTATTCAGATTAAATACTGTAATCGACGAATCTGAATGCGACGGATTGAACAATGACGGCAACTGAATATCGGCATAGAAAAAAGTGAATGGGACAGCGGCCAGAACAAACAGCATTCCACACGTATTTTTCCACCGAATATTCCAAACGATCAACACAATCAGCGGCAATACAAAAAGGGCAGATGGCAGAAATGAAAATACGTTCCACAACCAAAAGCGACCGGCCATCACTGAATGCATAATCATCCCGGCAAGCACGAATATATTGAGCTTCTGTTTCATTTGCAGATCATACAAAAAAACTACCAACTATAGACCATGCACTACAATCTAATCCCTACTTCGTTGCCAGCATCCGGCTCAGCAAACTTTTCTTCCGGGCGGCTGTATTCGGATGAATGATGTTCTTTTTGGTTGCCGTATCGATAGCCTTAAAAGCCATAGGCAAAATCTTAAGACCTTCATCCTTTTTACCGGCTTCAGCCAGTTCCATTACCTTGCGTGTCCATGTCTTCAAAAGAGTCTTATATGGCAAACGGCGTGCACGGCGCACTGTATTCTGACGGGCTCGTTTGATGGCGGACTTAATGATTGGCATGTAAGCGGGTTTTGTGAGGATAAAGCCGGGAGAGAGTACGGGACTTAGAAACGGCCGTCAAGGGACGAATTGAATGAATGCTACGGATTATGCGGTTTTAAGCTGAGCCGTTACCGAAACGGAACCGCGATCCGCCCTATTTTGTACCCACAGAACCGTCAATTTGACACGGAATGAGTCTTCTTCGCCGCCATCGGGTGTCATTTCATCCTCGTCATCTTCATCTATATCGGCGCTTATTTCATCCTCTTCCACATCTACCTCCGTTCCTTCCACAGATTCAAGCTCTTCCGTGTCATCATCATCAAATTCTGCCTCAACGGCGCCATGGAGCGTAAATGGGTGCTTTCTTTTGCTCATAGGGAGGTGTGGGAAAGGGAAGTAAAATGGGACTAATTCTGCACCTCCTGTCATAAGTGTCAAATGATCAAATTTTTTACCGGAAAATATACGGCCGCTTTGTCAGTTTTCCTTAACTTTGACGGATCTATATTTTATATTTTAGTAATTTTTTACCAATTTTTAATTGTCTTTTAGAAGTGAATCTTGAGTCTTGAGTTTTGAATAAATAGACAGAATGGGAGCGAGCAGCCTGGTAATCTGCTCCTCCATCAAACTTCCGGCACGACGCTGTGCCTCGTATGCCTCAAAATATCAATTTATAAATAGATTTACTTCTCAAAACTCAAAATTCCAGATTCAAGACTCACATCAACCTTCATTCATTGACCTTCACCCGAATCTCCACGACAATACCGGCCTATGTGCGGAATATTCGGATACGTCGGCTCTCGTAAGGATGCCGGTAAAATTGTCATTGATGGGCTTAAAAACCTGGAATACCGGGGTTACGACTCCTGGGGTGTGGCCAGCAAAGTACCGGACGGGCTCATTGTCCGGAAAGATATTGGCAAAATCAGCACCGTAGATACGGCTACCTTTGAAGAGGAATCCGAGCTTGCCATTGCCCACACGCGCTGGGCAACACACGGCGGAGTGACACAGCTGAATGCCCACCCGCACTTAAGCGAAGACCGCACTATTGCCGTAGTTCATAACGGAATCGTGGAGAACTACGCAGCCTTGCGCGATGAACTGATTACGAAAGGCCACACATTTTTGTCCCAGACTGATACCGAAGTAATTCCTCACCTTATAGAAGAGGAACTCCGCAAGACCGGCGACTTTGCCGCCGCCGTACGTAACGCCTGTCTGCGCTTCGATGGCCGCTACGCCATTCTGGCCATGCATACAGCCAGTAACACACTTGTTGCCGCGCGCACCGGCTCACCGCTTATTGTGGGCGTGCTGCATAACCCGGAAACGCCGGATGATTACGGCTACTTTATTGCATCCGATACGCCGGCTTTCCGGAAGTATACCCACATTGTGCAATATCTGGATGACGGCGAAATGGTGGTAACCGATGGTAAAACCATTATTTTCTCGGATATTCAAACCGGGGAGGAACGTGAGAAACGTGAAATAGAAATTACCTGGGAAGTGGAAGAAGCTGATAAAGGCGACTTTGAACACTACATGCTGAAAGAAATCATGGACCAGAAAGAGAGCGTCGCGCGCGCCGCCAACCAGGACGAAGTGCAAATTCAAACGCTCGCCGAAGCCATTAAAAATGCCTACGGAACATTCCTCGTCGGTTGCGGCACGGCCGGCAAAGCCTGTATGGCGGCCGAATATTTTTTCTCCGTGGTAGCCAATAAACATGTGAACTATGCGCCGGCCAGTGAGTTTAAAGTCTATCACCACTTCCTCACGGACCGCTCACTACTGATTGTAGTATCGCAGAGCGGCGAGACGGCCGACGTGCTGGAAGCCATGCATGTGGCAAAATCCAAGGGCGCCAAAGTACTGGCAATCGTGAATGTACAGGGTTCTACCATTAGCAGGGAGGCCGATTACACACTGCTCCTCAATGCCGGTCCCGAACGTGCCGTGGCATCCACCAAAGCGCTCACCGGACAACTGGCAGTGCTACTGCTCATCGCCTACGCACTGGCCGGAAAATTGAAGGAGGGCAAAATGTTGCTAATGGAAACGAGCTCCATGATCAATGACATGTTAAACCCGCGGTATGTGGATCGCCTGAGTAATTTAGCCGAGAGAATAAAAGAGCACGAAGACCTCTATATTATTGGCAAGAGCTGGCATTACCCCATGGCCATGGAGAGCGCCATTAAAATACAAGAAGTGAGCTACGTGCACGCGGAGGGCTTTGCCGGCGGCGAGCTCAAACACGGCCCCATCGCCCTTATAGAAGAGGGGACTCCGTGTATTGCGCTCATGGGAAAAGATGAAGTGACCAATGACATGCTGAGCAATGCCATGGAACTCAAGGCACGCGGCGCCTTCATTATTGGCGTGGCTCCGGAAAATAATCCGGTCTTCGACGAGTGGATCAAAGTACCGGACGCCAAAGACGCCCAGCCGATTGTGAGCATTATTCCCATCCAGGTACTGAGCTACTTCCTGGCCGTAAAGCGCGGGAAGAACCCGGACATGCCGCGAAACCTGGCGAAGAGTGTAACGGTGAAGTAATACGCATATTCAATTTGCCATAGGCATTACGAGGATGCGCGATTTTTCTGTGGTCTATATTTATATGTTAAAGGAAAAATAAATCGGTGACGGCTAGATCAGGAGCAATCAAAACGTGACAACATGACAACCAAACAGAGTGGCCCTTCGCGGCCGCGGACGGATTATCTACAATGCCGCTGAGTATTAGAATAACGATCACTATACTACGAACACACATCCACAGAAGGGAAATACATGCACCCAAAGCATGCGGCTGTTTTTCCAAAGGTCCGCGGCCGCGAAGGGCCACTCTTCTTTTTAATGCTTATGGCAATGGATCGGTAGTCCATAATCCTGATGCCGATGACCAAAGATATTCCGATGGATGATCAACAAGCTGCTTCTTCACCGGATTTGCATGAATGTACTGCAAGGCAATTGCAGAATTGCCAGGGTATGTAACATAAAAACCAGCCTGCCATAGACGCATAAGCCCCACATTATGCGTCACACCGGATTTAAAAATATTCAGCATCAGTGACAAGCGCTCAGGCTGAGGAATATGAATAAGCAGATGACAATGATCCGGCATCATGACAAAACCATGCAGAAGAAACGGCCTCATCTGCCGGACCCGGTACAGCGTTTCAATGGCTTCGCGTGCAAATGCCGGATCTAAAAAGAATGGCTGCTTATGCCAGGTGTTCGTTGTCACCAGCATGAGTACACCATTCTGAATCGGATGACGTTGCGACATGGACTCATGATACTGTTTCAGTATTTTCTACTGCCACTCATCATTTATTTTTTCTCTGCCACAACGGGCATAAATGGCATCTGTCAGGCACAAGATACGTTCTGCGAATACGCAGAACGTCACCCTGCAGAGTGGCCCTTCGCGGCCGCAGACCTTTATAACAATAGCCGCTGATCTACCCTACCGCTCCGGCGGCAAACCGTAATACTTTATCAAAAATGTGGCGATGTCGTGGAACACCGGCACGGCGGTGGAGGTACCGTAAATATCCCGCGTCGGGCGATCAAATTTTACGTAGACCAAAAACTTGGGATCACGGGCGGGTAAGTACCCGATAAAAGAAGTAATGGTGGAACCCGTGCCGCTTTCGTAGCGGCCGCCCGGACCGGCAATCTGGCTGGTTCCGGTTTTACCGGCAATGTAATACCCTTTCACGCCGCCGGCTTTGGCATAACCTTTTTCTACCGAACTAATGAGCATGGACGTAATCGTATCAGCCGTCTGTGGTGTGATAACCTGATCGATTGCCTTGGGTTCGGTTTTTTCAACTGTGCCATCGGAATGAATAATGCGATCAACAAGAGTTGGTTTCATCAGCTTTCCTTTATTCGCCAGTGCGGCAAATGCCGTGGCCATTTGCAGCGGCGTCACGGAAATACCCTGGCCAAAAGACGTGTTGTACAATAAGGAATTCGACCAGTCTCCCTTTTTGTGCCATGGCTTCAGCTCACCCGCGAGTTCGTCTTCCAGTTCAATACCGGTAATTTTTCCGAAGCCAAAACGATCCAGCATCTGGTGCAAAAGCTTCGGACCCAGCCGGGCGGATACGCTGGTCATGCAGGTGTTAATGGAAAACTCCAGACAGTTGGTCATGGTAACCGTGCCATAGAATTTATTCAGAGCATTCCAGATTTCATACTCATCCACTTTCACCGGACCCGTGTCACTATAAGTGGTGTCGGGTGTCACTTCACCCTGGTCCAGTGCAATGGCCATGGTAATCGGCTTCATGGTGGAACCCGGTTCATAAATGGACTGAATATTGCGGTTCAGATACGCACCTACGCCGATGGAATTACCGAACCGCAACCAGATCTTCGGGTCATCAGTCGGAAAAATTTCCTGCCGGTAATTGGCTTTGGAATCAGTATAAAAATAGTAACGCGTGAGGTCGCGCAGATCGTATAATTTCTCCAGATCATCCACTGTCTGGCGCGCTTTCACCGTCAGGTTTTTACGGCCGTCGTTGCCAAAGATATTACGATAATAATCTTTGAGCACACGCACGTTCGTCTGCGGGTCATACAGCTCAACCACCAGACGATCGGACGTAAGTTCATTAAATTCAAACGGCTCTTTTTTATACACCGTCGCGTAATTATTACTATCAAACAACGGTGCATTCACCATGGCCAGAATACGTCCAGTCTTCGGTTCTATGACAATAGCCTGGCCGGTTTCGGCACGGTATTTTTCCACTGCCGCTTCCATAAGCTGCTCCACTTCTTTTTGAATAGTGCGGTCCAACGAGAGAACAATGGTGTCGCCGTCCTGCGGCTTTACGATTGTCTGTTGTGACGTGAGAATTTGTCCGCCGGCCAAATCTTTTACAGAACTGATAACACCCGCCTTGCCCCGCAACTGCGGATTGAACGAACGCTCAACACCGTACTGGCCTTCTTCATTGCTGCTTTCACCCGGCGCCTGCACGCGCATAAAACCGATGACATGTGAGGCCACTGTCGTATCCGGGTAATAGCGCCAGTTTTCAGATAATAGTGCAACCGAACGTAACGGATAATCAAAACTGATAGCAGCACCTTGTCCTTTTTCCGCTTTGCGTTTGGCATTTGTTTCTTTATACGATGCCAGCTGCGCCTCCCGGATTTTTAACGACATATCCGGCGTGAGCCGCCGCAAAACAGGCACGTAACGAAGCGGACGCGCGCGCAACAAATTACGGACGGACGATGGATCGACATCCAGCGCTTTGCCAAGTTTCCGCGCCAAAGAATCCAGATGGTTTTGAGCAATCTGCTCCGGGTCGGCGTAAATCATTTTCTTATCCGCATTCACCACTACGCCCGGTATCTGCAATGCCTGCACCTGCTCCAGCTGTATTTTATTGGCACCGTACTTAAGCGGCGAAAATATAACGCGCTTTTGAGAAATACGCTGTTCAATGGACCGGGCAAACAATCGTCTGGCTTCCGATGCATCGGGCAGATGGAGCAATCCGGAAGGCAGAGTGCCCGTGGCAAGAGGTTCCAGCAAACTGCCGGAATGCAGTAACTTATACTGCACCAACGGATCAAATGCGGAAGAATAGAGAAGAGAAATAAGTTCAGGCGGACAAGAGTCCTCAGCATGTATGCAGCGCTCATGCACGGTATTTGTCAGCAGAATATTCGCAAGAGTTTCAGCAATGAGTGTTGGGTTTGTCGTAATGAGCGGATCCACGTACACCAAATCCAATGTCGTATTCGTCGCCAGAATATTCAGTTCGCCGCTTTTGCTGTTAATACCTAAAATCTCGCCGCGCCGCGCCGGTAATTCCACGTCGCCGAAGTGCTGGGTCTGAGCCTGTTCCGAATAAACCTGGCCCTTTACTACCTGCAATTCCATGAGACGCGAGACAATCAGCAAAACCACAACCAGAAAAAATCCATGAATGATGGTCATCCGCTGCATAAGAGACTGCCGCTTCTTCGTTTCCAGCGAGACGAGACGAGTTTTTAAAGCCATAGGGCACGCGGCAAAATCGAATCAAAAGTGGAGGCTGCCTTTCCCGTCATCACGCACATTCCAACAGCGGAAGAAAGGATAGCATACGTTTAGGCAAATGGCGTTAGAGTTTACGTAAAAGCCGTGTCTCCTTTGATATACTGTTGAATTCCTCATTCCCATTATTGTATAAATAAGGTATAATTATAGGAATGACCAACACAAACTTCGACTCCATGGATGGCGAAACACTCCTGAAAGCCTTACAGACTTTATGTGCCGAAAAAGGCGCATCCGACATTCATGTGTCGCCGCAGAAGAGTGACGTGCGAATTGAGTGGCGCCTGCATGGCATTTTACAACCATTGGCCACCATTCCTCATACGGCATTTATCGATTTGCTGCGTCGCATCAAATTTGAATCAAAATTAAAGCTGAATATTACAAATATTCCGCAGGACGGCCAGTATACGTTTGAAGCACCGGACAGGACGGTGAATGTCCGCGTGGCAACATTGCCAAGCCGCTTTGGCGAAGCCATTACCCTGCGTCTTTTAGATCCCTCGCGCGGTATCCTGCCGCTGGAGTCACTCGGGTTTCCGGAAGATATCCGGGAACAACTCAAGCAACTGGTGGAAATTCCCAACGGTCTTATTCTGGTAACCGGCCCAACCGGCTCCGGCAAAACTACGACGCTGTACGCACTGCTGAACACACTGGTTGGCAAAGAGCGAAATATTATTACACTGGAAGACCCGGTGGAATATGAGCTGAAAGGCATTATTCAAAGTGAGATTGATACGGAACATGACTACACGTTTGCCAACGGACTGCGCTCCATTTTGCGCCATGACCCGGATGTCATTCTGGTTGGTGAAATCCGTGATTTGGAAACGGCTCAAACGGCCATTAATGCCGCGCTCACCGGACACCTTGTTCTGTCGACACTGCACACAAATTCAGCCATTGAAGCTATTCCGCGCTTCCTGTCCATGGGCGTAAGCCCGTACACATTTGCCCCGGCCCTGCGCGCCATTTTGGCCCAGCGTCTTATCCGCACACTTACGCCGGAGTGCCAAGCCAGCGGAACATGCGACCCGTCCGCCCATGAAAGCTACGACGGACAAATGAGTTTGCCGGAACTGTTAACCGTATCACCAACTATTCAGCAGATGATTCTTGGCATGGAGCAGGAGTCCGCCATTACCGCACAGGCAAAAAAAGAAGGATTCAAAACCATGAAAGAATGGGGCGAAGATCTGGTAGCCCGGAAAAAAACGACCATTCAGGAAGTATTAAGAGTGACGGGTTAATAACCAGATTCGTTTATCAATCTGATTTTCGTTTGCTGGTGTATTGTTGGTTCGTTTATGGTTCTGTCTTTCATGGAAGCCGATAGCAGAATTAGGTAGCATGAATTTCATGTTACATGAAAAGATAGTTCCATCCTTGTCGCAGTGATTGCTAGTGGAAACAAGGACATGAAGCCGATCTTTTCATAGCAATCGATGCCTTATGAAGGATCATAAAATATCAACTCTCAATCATTCATTAATGAACGTACTACTAAATTGATCGACAGCCATTATCTCGTTTACGGAAGACCGGTTACGTGGCAAGCTAACCCTCCGGTACTTCTTCTCTACCTTTCGCTATGAAGTCGCATTATCGTTATCGTCGCCCTTTGTACGGACAATCCATGGAGCCGGCTGGCAAAAAGACGTTTCGCCGCATGGTAACCGTTGTGGTTGCCATTGTAGCTTTATACGTACTCGGCAAAGGGACACTGGCACTGTTCGGTTTAATAGGCGGCGGGCATGAGCAGGGGGTAAACCTGCGGGTAGAAGCCGGTTCATCCGTAGATATTGCACTGGGTGGAAAGGACTTCATTGCCGCCGAAGACAACACCAGCCTGCAGCCCGGCGATGCGGTACGGACCAGTGCCAAATCACATGCCGTACTCTCTTTTGCCGATGGCACCATTATGCGCATGGATGAACAGACAAGTATGTCCGTGCTCAAAAGTGAAGGAACAACGGACAAATCCACTATTTCCGCTGAACTGCTGGAAGGAAACGCCTGGGTGTCCACGCCTGCCGCCTCACAGTCCGGCACCCGCCTGCGCATAATCGATGCGCCAAGCCTGTCTTTTGATCTGCCAAAAAATACCGAAGCACTGTTAACGCCACGCTCGGTGGTTGTCTACAGCGCCGACGGGGCCGGTGTCACTGTTACGCCAAAAAATACGTCAGCTCATCTGGCTATCGGCGAAGGCCAGCAATTTGTATTCCCGGTTGATGCAGCAGCTACCGCAAACCTGGAACAATACCGCACGGCTTTTACGCTGTCCGCCTTCCGCAATGCATTCGTAAATGACAGCCGCTTAAAAATAAAAGGCATAGCTTCAACAAGCGGCAGTATGCCAACAGACAGCACGAGCGCACTCACTCTCACCAGTCCGACGGACGGCCAGAATATTGCAACAGCCAGCGTGCACGTAGCCGGCACTATTGATCCGGCAACAGTGACAACTGTACGTATTAACGGCCGCACCATTACCACAGCCAGCGGTGGCTCCTTCCAGAATGACGTCACGTTACCCGGAAATACTGCCTACGATATTCATGTGGAAGGTCTGAATGCCGACGGCATTCTTGTAGCCGAGACAACGCGCACCGTAAGGCACCAGCAGAGCGATGCAGCAGCCGCAACCGGTTTTGCCTCACCAGCAATTACCAGTCCGGCCGCAGCCGCCGAAACATTCCGCACGACCGATAGTGAAGTGGTCATTCGCGGTTCCGCGCCGGCAGGCACCGCCAAAATAATGGTGAACGACTACATTCTTAAGTTGTTTGACCCGGCCAAGGGGTCATGGAGCTATCTCGCCCGTCTGGACTTAGGCAATATGAAAGCAGGAGAAAATATCTATGACGTCGTGAGTATTGACGCCAATGGCAACCGCAGCACACCGGCTCGCCTTACTGTTGTGCAGGGCGTTTCCGGCGGAGTAACCGCTACACCTGTCACACAGGGAAGCTCCTCCAGCATTGCCACCAAGCCACAGAATAATGCGCCAACGGCTGCAGGCACCCTGTCCATTACCGGCCCCACCGCCGGCACATCGCACACGGAAACGGGCACCGGGTTCCTTTTGGAAGGCACCACATCCGCCTCAACCGACAGCATGTGGGTGAATGATTACCGGCTCCAGCTCTACAAGAGCGGCGTAAAATACTGGAACTACATTGCATCCGCCGCATTTGGCAACCTTAAGAAGGGGACCAATACCTACACCATTGTCGCCCGCGACAAAAATGGCAAGGTACTGGATAAGATGGTGTATACGGTGACGTATTAAAACAAAAGAGAATAAAAAGCGAAGAGAACGAGGATGAAATACAGTATCCTCGCTCTTCGTTTTTACAGACTTCAACGAACGAACGTCATTATACGGATTCATCCATGCCTATATTTTTCAACACTTTCATAAAATCAGCAGCTATTGGCGCTGTAACCGTATAGGTTTTCCCATCAGCCGGACTGTTAAATTGAATCTGCCGGGAGTGCAGACAGACATTGTGTATGTCGAGCTTCGCGGCGATTTTCTGGCTTTGGGCTGTAAAATAACTCGGGTCTCCCAGAATAGGGTGACCAATGGCGTGCAAGT
>JAQBQQ010000023.1 GCA_028286915.1 Candidatus Peribacteria bacterium
ACATTTACTAAATTGATATTTGGAACTTTACGCTTCAATTCCATTAGGGAAATTTCCCTATTAAAAATTCCTCCCTTTCCCCATCTGTCCTTAGCAAGTTTGTTATCAAATTTGTTCAGCAAGCAAATAGAGGGTACATCAATATCTTCTAGTGCCTCAGGCACAAAGCGTTTTATTTCCTCATGGCCATATATACATCGCTTCGCCACTTGTAACGCTACATCTTCTTCGGCAATACATGTCGAGTGAATAGTTCCTTTGTGTAACCATCCTTCATTTTTTGTTGAGGGACCACTGGCAAAAGTCTGTTCTTGTTCTATGAGATTGGTTTTATAGCCCAAGTCTGCGAGTTTCATAGAAAGATATAAGCCTGCAACTCCTCCGCCAATTACAGAAATATCGTTAAACTCATTAATATCATTCATATGCTTATTCTTACTAATATTTTGTAATAATGAAAGCATTTTTGCCTTTGTGGCAATAATTGATTATTATAATCACGCTTCAATAAGTGGGATTATTGTCTGCTGTAAACAAAAATATTAATGGAGCTCCATATGGGAGCTTATTCGGAACCATCCTGAGTATTCTACTTAATAAAGCATGGCTTGCATGTCTATGGAAGCTATCTGCGCAGCTTCGGTAGTTTTAATATCATCAAAACCATTTTTTAATCCTCTTGCCTGATTAAGAGTAAGAATAGGCAATCCAAATTTCTCTCGACCGATAGTTCTATACTGAATCTGTAGGTCTCTAAATTCGGATATATAATGAAGGATTCTCTCTGCAACTTTTTCCTCAGCTTTTGTCATGTGCTGTGTTTCAATCGATCTGGATGTTCCAAAGAAGCCTATTGGCCAATGAGGCTGATCAATTGTTCCAGAAACATCTTGTGAAGCTATGGGATCTGCATTCCAGCAGGGAGTACCGGAAACAGTATCTAATTCCCATCGAAGTGATGCTTTACGAGTTTCGAGATCTCGCTTTATATCCGGGAAAAAATCCAGATCATGATTGCTTTCATTGACCAAAGTACATACGAGCGCTTCACGAAATCCGGCCACTTGACCCAAGACTACATCAAAACCGCCTAGGCCATTATATCGGCTAGCCTTCGTCTTAACGTACGCCAGATAGTATTCCATAAAACTGCTAACGAGTTTATTTGCCTGATTCTCTGTATGATTAGTCATGTACAGCATAGCCTTTAAAGAAAAATAAGTTGGTTATTATACATCAAAAGCAGAGATCTCAAATGAGAAGCAGACTTTGAGTCTTTAGTTCCCTATGGGAGCTTATTCGGAACTGACATCACTTTTTCTCTGGCTCAGTTGCCAGATATAAACTCTGTGCATCTGTATTAACAGCTGTGAATTGCACGGGGGAAATATCTGTCGGCTGTTTTTCATGAAGAAGATTGGATATTAATTGTTTAGCTTCATCAAATCTTGGTTCTTTAAATGCTGGGTGAATAAGTTTATCAGTTACTCTGCGATGAAATGTCAATCGAGCTTCAAGATTTGTCTCATCTATTTCAGAAATTGGGTTCATATATACAATCACTTTATATATCAATATCTCTGTCGGAATACGTGGCTTATTCTGAACTGGTCCGAATTATATTAAATATTGTCATTTCTCTCAGAAATGTGTCGATGTCTTGATTTGGCAAAACCTAATTCAATTGCTAATTTCCATCTCATTTCACTCGCAATTTCATGACATTTAGCATGCTGTATTGGGACCAAAGGCTTCGAGACTTGTATAAACTGAAGTTTAAATTTATCTATTAATTGTCTTAGTCTATAAATTAGATCACCATCTTCTTCATGGCCTGGAGCAGCCTTCGTAATCATATATTGTTTTCTATTCTTTACGCGCAATATAGAATGCTCAAACATCTTTATTCGATTTTTTATAGTAAGGCTCGCTAAAAGGACTTTCAACACATACATACTATCGCTAAATATTATAGTTTCTACTTCATCACATTTATCTTCTTCAAGGCTAATAAAATCTAATCCATTAACAACACCCATAAGTTCCATACGATCTTGGCTATGTATTGTTTCTGATCCATATAAAATTTTCTCCATTCCTTTCCGTTCTATAATACTGGCCCATCCACCAGGTAGCAGATAGGGTTGCTCTTGGCCAAAGCGCAAACTATGCATACATCCATCTGCGTAAATATGCCAATTGTGAGATTCAAAATTCACTTTAAATATTATGAATAATATTTAATATACTGTCAATATATGGAGCTCCATATGGAAGCTTATTCGAAAATGGGCTGATAGCCATTCACTTCTTTCGGTGCCAAGTGTCTGAATCGAATGGCGCTACCTGAGCCGGTTTTTAAGTGCTTCTCAAAGGCAACAGCCTGCTTTTCTGTCTTAAAACCGCAAAACCATTCAATACCCCACGGCCTCTTATTTTTAGTGGCGATAACCGATCCTTCATTATGCTGACGCAGACGAGCATTTAATTTTTTTGTATAACCCACATATTGCTCGCCTTTGCTGCTCCGAAGTATGTAGACAAAATACCACATAGGCAAAGTCTGATGCATGCAACCTTAAGCGAAAGATGTATGTATACAGAAAATACTTATCAAACTTACTTTTAATTATATTAAGGCCATAAAATGCGTTCCATGAATGTGTGGAACAGTCAGACTACGTCTCTGGACTTCGTCCGGCAGCCTACTTCTGTAGATATAACTTATCGTGGCCCGCCGGCCGAAACACTTCCGCAGAATATATTGTTGATGTAAATGAAATACTGAAAAAAGCCAGCCTGCGCCTCTAGGCTACGGTCGACAACTTACTTTCATCGATATTGATTATAGTTGGCCTGCCAGCCGAAGCACTTCCTCAGAAGTGCGTAGGCTGGAGCTCCCTATGGGAGCTTATTCGGAACTAGTCTGATTTTCGTTAGAAAATAATTGTGAATTTGTTGACTAAAAATGCTATATCTATTATAGAATATATATTCTTATCAGTCTGCCTATGAATGAATTACCTAACCCATGGGATTCTAAAACTGAATTATTATTCAATACAGTACTTGATTCCTGGAAAGTACTGCACCGATTTGAGCAAAATAATGCCTTAGAAGAAGCACAAGAAATGCTAACAATACCAATAACTAAGGAAGAGCTCATCGAAGCATATGCCGAAACTGGGCAAACTCTTACCGATGCCGAGATTCAACAGAAACTTGATGAAGATGCTCATCTTTGCGAGGAGGATAGCGAATTCCAGCTGACAATTATTGCTGAGGGGGAAATGTATGATGAGGTGCTTAAATCGGTATGCGCACATCTAAAAGAAACAAGAATGCGCATGGGATCAATCGTTGATTTGCAGCTTACTCATCTTGCATCTGAGCCGGCAATCTATAGCTCGCTTAACCGGTTACAAGCACATAAAGCAAAGGATCAGCTTATGCATGAGCTTTTCCAGCAATTTGTACAAGAGGCACGTCGGCAGCTTAGTGATAGTCTTAGAATGGAAAGTGGAGATTTTACAGAAGCAAAACCAATTTCAATTACTGAATTGCCTGCTACAGAAACTCAAGATCTATCAGGAATGATGGAGCTCGCATTTGATAGAGTCGATGCGCAGGTCCAACGCCTTATAAGTGGATCAGATTGGTCTTTTATTGAAACATAAGTCAGTATCTCTAGCGTATTCCGTGACTTAAAGGCTGGAGCTCCCTATGGGAGCTTATCCGGAACCGGTTCGAACGTTTTTATTAGGAGTGGAACGAGTTGCTGGAATTTATTATAACTGCGATTCAGCAGCATTTAAGCCAAATGTCTCAAAAAGCCTTCTCACAGAGCGTGCTGCCGACATCAGTGCTCCTTCTACATTATGTTTAATATCTAGCCTTTTTTTATCATCTAATATTGCCGACTCTCTTGCAGCGGCTTGAGTAATGCATACGATGCAGTTGGTAATGTTTCTAAACACGGTTCCTTGTAAACATTCCAATAGCGCCGTAACTTCTTCGTCGCCTTCCGGGTGTTCATGCAAGAGAGCACGAACTTCATGGAGGGTATGTAAATCGAGGCCAAAAAGAAGTACATTAATTTCTTTATGCAATGGATCATCATTTAGAGCGCATAACTGATTCCATATCTGGAACTTTGCATGGTTTACAAATCCACAGGCTTCGTTGACGATTTTGAGTTTCTCTGAATTATTCATTAGCATATAATAAGTTTAATATATTATTTGTCAATGGAGCGGGATACGGGAGTCGAACCCGCCTCTCAAGCTTGGGAAGCTCGCGTACTACCGATGTACTAATCCCGCAGGGCTATGTAAACAATAATCAAAAGTATGAAGTTAAGCAAAAGCCAGCCTGCGCCTCTTGGCTATGGCCGACAACCTACTTTCATCGATATTGATTATACCTGGTCTGCCGACCGAAGCACTTCCGCAGAACATATTGTTGATGTAAATGAAATACTGAAAAAAGCCAGCCTTCGCCTCTGGGCTACGGCCGGCAACCTACTTTCATCGATATTGATTATAGTTGGCCTGCCAGCCGAAGCACTTCCTCAGAAGTGCGTAGGTTGGAGCGGATGACGGGGCTCGAACCCGCGACCTGCGCCTTGGCAAGGCGCCGCTCTAGCCAACTGAGCTACATCCGCATTAAATAGGCTGGGGAATCCTACGAATCTTTGGGGAGGAACGCAAGCCGAGAATGGGGAAAGCGGCCAGGAATTGCTTAAAAGAAGCTTTTCTGGTATACTATTTTGATGTCTTTCAAAAAAATACTTTTCGTTGCGACTGCCATTTTTCTGGGTTTGCAGATGCAGCTGGCCTACGCGGCAGGCCCTTGCCCGGATAAAAAGGGTGAGCCGGCCATACGATTCCTCGTGCCTATCGGGGCGCCATGTGTGTATCCAAGTGAGGCCAATGGACCACTCGGCTTGTTTGAGTGGTACTTTAACCAGATTTACCCGTGGTTTATTGGGTTGGCGGCTGGCATTGCGCTTCTCTATACGGTTATAGGCGGCTTGCAGATTATTTATTCTGGCGGGGATTCCGGCGCGCGCCAGAAGGGAGTTGAGAAATTAACAACGGCATTGTTCGGCCTGCTGATGATCATCTTTTCATCCATCATTCTGCAGTCGTTAAATCCTACATTCTATATATAAAATGAAATACCTGCTACGTATTGCCGCCATGCTTGCCCTGCTCGTTCCGTCTGTAGCGGCGGCGCAGTTTTATATTCCATGTACCGATTTGCCGGGGTGCGGCAGCGGCCCAAAGGATCTTACGCCGACAGTTGTGACGACTGTCGTAAGCGTACTTCTGCAGGTGATTACATCAGCCGCATTGGGCTACATAATCTATGCAGGCATACAGACCCTGTTTTCCCAAGGCGATGACGGAAAAGCGGATAAAGCACGCTGGGGAATTGTGTATGCGCTTGGCGGCCTTGGGTTGGCCATTACGTCGGGAACCATTATTTCGCTGGTAGGTTCCCAGACATGGGGTACCGGTGATCCTTTCGGGCCGACAGGCATTGTATCGACAGGTATTACTGCGGCGGTGCGGCTCTTCAATGTTGCTTTTGCCATTGTCGTCGTTCTTGCCGGTTATCGCATGGTGACGGCGCAGGGGAAATCCGATGAGTTCAATAAAGCGCTGGCAGCTGTGAAGTACGCCATTATGGGTGCCATTATGGTCAACATTGCCAAGGCGCTTGTGCAGGCGTTCCTCCTCTTAAACCTTAACGGATAATATGTACCGCCTGCTTTTTCTCATCGGCATTGTTCCCGGAGTCGCTCATGCGGCATTCCTGGACAGTATTGGAACATCCGCGCCGGGAATCTCTGCTATGTGGGCACAGCTTAAAGCTACGTTTCCGTTTACCGGTTCGGGTAATGGCGTGGTGATTATTACGTCAAAAATCGCATCGTTTGTGCTGTTCATTATTGCCACGGTGGCGGTGCTTGCCCTCATGTACGCCGGTTTCCAGATGGTTACCGCGGCCGGCGAGGAATCCAAGCTTGGTGATGCTAAAAAAACAGCTACCTATGCTATTTTAGGCGTTATTCTGGCGAGCATTGCCGAACTGGCGGTGGCGTATGTGGCAAAGCTGGTGACGGCGGCGGTGGGAGGCTGATATAAAGGCAATGGATGGAATAGAGGAGATAGAGGCAATAGACGGGAACAAACGTTCTCTTTTTTGCTTATGTGCGTTATTGTGTGCGTATGAGCCGTCGCTATATAACCACTGCTATCGATTATCCGAATGCCCCGCCGCATATGGGACATGCGATGGAGAAAGTGTTGGCCGATGTCTGCGCCCGGTGGTTTCGCCTGAGTGGTCATGATGTCCGGTTTCAAACGGGGACCGATGAGCATGGTATCAAGATACAGCGTAAGGCAGAGGAGGAAGGCATGACACCGCAGGCGCTGGTGGATAGAAATGTGCCGCTGTTTCAAAGCCTCTACAGCCGGCTGCATATTTCGTATGACGTATTTGTGCGGACAACAGACCGTGAAAAACACTGGCCAACGGTGCAGGCGCTTTGGAAAAAGTTGCAGGAAGCCGGGGCCCTGGAAAAGCGTACGTATGTCGGTTTGTATTGTGCCGGTTGTGAGCGTTTTTTAACGAAGCGCGATCTTGCTGATGGTACGTGTCCTATCCATCATACGGCGCCGGAGGAGGTGAGTGAGGAAAACTGGTTTTTCCGTATGAAAGAGAAAGCGGATTATTTAAAAACTCTTCTGGTAGCCAAAGACGGTTATGTTATTACGCCGGATTCCCGTGCGCACGAAACGTTATCGCTACTGGAGCAGGGGCTGGAAGACGTGTCTTTTTCGCGGCCGCAGTCCAGCTTGTCGTGGGGAATTCCCGTGCCGGGCGATGAGAACCAGGTAATGTACGTCTGGTGCGATGCGCTGACGAACTATATTTCCGGTCTCGGATATTTTACAGATCACGAAGACAAGTCGTATTGGGAGGATGCCGAAGTGACACATGTTATTGGCAAAGATATCGCCCGCTTTCATGCGCTCATCTGGCCGGCCATGCTTCACTATGCCGGCATCAAAACACCAAATCGCCTGCTTATTCACGGCTTTCTTACCAGCGAAGGCGAGAAGATGAGCAAGTCATTGGGCAATGTCGTAGTGCCGGATGATGTGATTGCCAAATATGGTGTGGATCCGTTGCGTTTTTACCTGAGCCACGAAATACCGGTGGGAAATGATGGTGATTTCTCCTGGAAGCGTTTTGGAGAACTGTATGATGCCAAACTGCGCAACCAGCTTGGTAATTTGCTGAACAGAGTGCTCGTCATGCTGCAAAAGCTGGGCGGTGATTTGTCGGATATACAGAACAGTGCGGGTTTGAAATCAATCGTTGCATCCGGCTGGTCCATGTACGCGGCGCATATGGACGCTTTTCAGATAACAGACGCGCTGGCAACGGATGTCATGTCCTGCGTGAGTGCCGGTAATCAGTCTTTTAATGACAAGGCTCCCTGGACGGAGAAAGACGATGAGAAGCGACGAGTCATACTCGCGGAATACGTCGAGTTGCTTCGGCATATCGCTCTTATGCTTTTGCCATTTATGCCGGAGACAGCGCAGAAAATCAGCAGGCAGTTGAACGTGCCGTATGCAGAACGAATGCTGGAGAAAGATTTTACGATTGATACTGTACATGAATGGGGGAGCCTGAAAGACTGGAAGAAGGTGGGGATACCGGAAATCCTGTTTGCGCCGGTGGAATAATGTCCGCTTTTTAGTTGCGTAGTCACAGGAATAAGGAAGAATACGGCCCCAACCGTGCACATTGTACGTGCTCCCCTCTGCGGTTGGGTATATATCGGGCTGAAAAGCCCGGTTTCTGGTCATCAGGCAGAGCCTGATTCCCATAGCCGTCCCGCGCGTTGTATGCGCGGGGCGGCCTGTTTTTATATCTAATCGGCTGATGGATACTATATGTAACGGGCGGGCTGTTATATCTGCGCCTTTCGTATGCCGGGCAGGCCAATGGATATTCTTCTGATTCTTGGCAGCCATTTTTGCGAAAACGCCGGAATCTGGTAGACTCCACATACGACCCGGAGCTTTGAATGAGTCTGCCATGGCGGACGAGGCGAGGGGTGTATCTTATTTTTTTTCTTATACTTGTTATGTTCGATCCTATGTCCGATCTCCAGAGCGGTGGAGAAGCAGAGGCAGCAGCCAATAGCCATGATGATATTATCGGGCTTGCCCGTCCGCCAGCCGCACAAGGCGGTGGTTACCATGGCCATAGCGGCGGTGCAGGCGGTCGCTTTGCCGATGATATTCACAGCGTCACCATCCATGCCCGCCAGCGTACGTTCTATATTGATCTTAAGCAGTCCGGTAACGGCAAGTTCTTCAAGATCTCCGAGAAGTCACGCGGCGGCCAGAAGACGACTATTATGTTTGATGTCGAAGACCTCGACAAATTCATTGAGGCGCTGCAGGAAATGAAGACCAAGATGTAATAACTCAGGAATTAAAAGAGTCCAAGGGGCAATTCCTTGGATTCTTTTTTTATTATAAAAATTCAAAGCGTTATTTTTTTCGAAAGAAGGTCATTGTAGTCCAGAAATATATGATAATTGCCGCGAGAGGAATAACCGCAAATACATGATGCCCGGCTGTTTTTTCAGAAATTCCAGATAGAAAGCTAAACCCAAGTGTGACAATAAAAAGATATTCTGTACTACGCTCAGCATTCGTATTTTGCTCTGTTTTTAAAAGCCTTTTTCGCAAAGATTGGTACGCTAATGCCCCAAAAAACAAGCCATTTCCAAGCTGAGTCATATCGGCTACAACTGTTTTGCTGACTATTAATGAGTCGTAAAAATTGACGAACGATATGAAGAAAAGCAGCAAAGCGCCAACGAAGGTAATACATAATGATGCGTAAGGTTTTTTTGGAAGATCCATGTGAAATATGAAGAATTATAAAAGAATAGTATCAAAAATATGCGCGTCTATCTATTAGGGTTTTTGGTCGAATGCTTGCCTATAAAGATATACAACGTAGTTATTGAATGTTACCTATTACCAAGCCACGCCTTACCACTCATCGGTTTGCCTCCCGGTACCTGCACTTCTTCCAGATATAAAATCGTATGATCGTTGCAGGGGAGGAGGGTTGAGTCTGTGGTTTCTATAAGGCTGGACCGCAGAATTTTTATTGTTTCGTCGTTGATTGTGGTTGTCACTCCCGGCCAGGGCATGAGGCCGCGCACTTTTCTGTGAATTTCTTCAGCGGTCATGGTTTGCGGATCCACAATGCCGTCTTCACGGGTAAGTTTTTTGCAATGTGTCGCATGTGTGTGGTTTTGCTCGCGCGGGAATAGCGGCAGCAGCAAAGTTTCCATGAGCAGTTCGGACCCCATACGTGCCAGTTCATCATGCAGTCCGGGTGCCGTTTCCTCGCCCGTGAGCGGCATGCTGCGCTCGCCAAGAATGGGCCCGGCATCCAGTTCATAGATCATTTTCTGTATGGTTACTCCTGTTTCGGTGTCGCCGGCCAGAATGGCTTGCTGAATAGGGGACGCGCCGCGCCAGCGAGGCAGCAGCGACGCATGCACATTCACCGGTGCAATCAGCGGAAAGTCTAAAACGGCCTGGGAAATGATCTGCCCGTACGAGACCACCACCAGAAAATCCGGTCGGCCAAGCGCATGTTCCCGGCTATAGGTACTAAATTCTTTATTGAGTTTTTCCGGCTGAAAGACCGAAATATGGTACTGATTCGCTACGTCTTTTACCGGCGGTGCCGTAAGAACCTGCCTGCGGCCAACCGGCCTGTCCGGCTGCGTTATCACCAGATCCACCGTAAAGCCCGGATGCGTTATAAGCGCTTCCAGCGAGGGGACGGCAAAGGCGGAAGTGCCCAGAAAAATGACATTGTAAGGAGTTGGCATGTATATAGTGTACACTGGACACATGTTAGCTCGTTAGCTCGTTTATTGTTATTCGTTTCGACCTATATTTCGAAACGAATACATGAGCTGACTATCAACGAATGAACGATTGCTTAATCCTGATTCTATTTCTATAAAAGAAGCGTATGTCCAAACGTCCTGCCATGCTCGGTTCCATTATTCGTGAGATTATTGCGCCGGTGCTGCGTATGTGTCCGCCGGCTTGCGGTATTGTGTCGATTATTAAAGTGGACGTGTCGCCGGATTTTTCGTATGCCACCGTGTACATTACGGCGTTGGAGGAACCCAAAAAGGCGATACATTTCCTGGAAGGCCAGATACCCAGGCTGCAGAAGAACTTAGGAAGCCTGTATCGTAAAAAAATTCCGCAATTGCGGTTCCGGTTGGATACTCAGGCGGATAGCGGAAGCAGGTTGGATGAGTTACTAAAATAAGAAAGAAGCAAAAGGGGTACAAGCGAAACAGGAGGTGCAAGAGATTCAATGATCCATAAAAATTTAGAGAAATATTGCACATCACGAGTGCAGAAATTTTGCGTATGTTGAAAATCATCCTACGGAAAATTGTGCATCAACGAAATGCTGACCTTGAGAAGATAAAAAAAGAATATAAAACTTTCCATTCATATTTCAGAAATAAACTTGTGTAAGGTGCAAGGTGAGTGCGTTGTTGAAATATGTATATCACGCTTACACTTCATCCCTTTACGCGAGACATATTTATGAGCACCAACCGACAGGATGTAGCCGATGTTCAAAGCATGCTCGCGCAGGCGAAGCGGGTGCGTGTCGTGTGTCACAGAAACCCCGATGGTGATGCCATTGGTTCCATGCTTGGGTTTGGGCTTCTTGCCGAGCGCGCATTGTCAAATACGCCGGTGGATTTTTATTGCGTGGATCCGGTGCCGGAGATGTTTCATTTTCTGGGCGCCGCTTTTCGCGTGCTGCCACCGCCGCCCATAGAGCAGTGGTCGCCGGAAACCGATGTAGTGGTATTTGTTGATTGCGCCGAACCCAAACTGACGGAGTTACACATTACACATTCGCAGTTATTTGACGGCACATTCAAAACCGTCATGTTCGATCATCATCCGAGTAATCCCTTATTCGCCACAAAAAACTTTTTGGAACCAACGGCTGCCTCCGCCTGTGAAATTATTGTGCAGTTTGCGGACGCGGCAGGCTGGGATATGGACGCGGCAATTGCCACATGCCTGCTTACCGGTGTGTATACCGATACCGGCGGATTGCTTCATAGCAATACGACCGCGCAGGTGTACCGGACGGTTGCCAGACTGCTAAGAGCAGGCGCCAGGCGCCAGGCGATTGTGACGGCTGTGTTCCGTACGGCAAGTATCAGTACATTGCGCTTATGGGGACGGGTACTGGAAAAAATCAGTATTACGGAAGAAGGCGCTGCCATATCGGCGGTAACAGAAGGCGATTTCCGCGCAACCGGTGCCGAGTATAGTGACCTTACCGGAGCTATTGATTACGTGAACGCCATTCCGGGCATGCGCTTTTCACTGGTTCTCTCCGAGCGCGACGGAAAGGTAAAAGGTTCGCTTCGCACGCTGCGGGATGACGTAGATGTGGCCGAAATGGCCGGCAGGTTCCAGGGTGGCGGACACAAGAAGGCCGCCGGCTTTGCCTTGCAGGGTAAATTAAAACCGGAAATGCGCTGGAAAGTAGTGGAGGACAAAGAATAAAAAAGCCCGCCCGGTAAGGGGCGAGCGGGTTGTCTCTGAACAATTGCTTCTGATTTAAGCACTAATGGCTAGCATGACCTTCTTCCTGCCGCCAGTCAGGCCGATGAGCGGATAGCGCTGATGAAGTTCAAGCACTTTAAGCAGTTGCTTGGCCTTTTTGACATTGCTGGATACGCGGAATCGCAGGTAATACTCCAGAAGTTCCTGGTAGTGGATCCTCAGGTGCCGTGACAGTGGCGCATTTCCGTAGGTCATGGTGCCGAACATCGGGTAGGCCTGGTCCAGCAAACCTCCAAACTGATTCGCAGCATCTTCCGCGAAATTGCGAAATTGCACTGGTATGCTGGGTGTTTGATGTGGTCTTAGCACTGCATCAATCAAGTCGTAGAAGATGTAGCCTTCCGGTACCCTCTGCAGATGTGCCTGCGTCAGTTGGTCGGACGGTATGAGGTCCATGTCTGCAATTGGCTCCTTACAGAACCGTGAAAGATTTTTTGCATCCTTCAGAAGTGCTGCAAGGTGTGGGCCCAATTCCCATGTTTCGGCATCGAGCCGGTTAAGGCTGGGTGTCAGGTCTGCCATAATGGCGGCGGCCCGCTTCTTGCGGAGGTTGGTTCCGTTCAGAATATTCCAGAGCTGCTGGGTGAACTTGGTCATGCTGTAGTCCTTGTGCGATGGGTTCAGAGATCGGGCATCAGAAAAAGATGCTTTACTGTATTAAAGCAATATAATTTGATTATGTCAATAGTATGGGGCGTTTTATCGAATACCTGCGTGCGTCTGCAATTCCGCTATCTGCTCATCATGCAGCTTAAATTTATCCTTAGAAAAACCGATGAAATCATGCTTAAGATCTTCAATTAAAACATTGGAATGTTGAATAGCTTCTACTTTGGCTTCCGTAATTTTCTGGGTTAATTCTTCTTTTGTTTCTTCAATTTTTTGAGCCGTCTGATCATAATGATCACCCAGAAGAACCATAAACTGCTCCATCATGGATTGCTGATTTTTTAGAAGTCTTTCTTCCATAGCAGACATATCCAGCCTTAAAAGGTGTAAGTCGCCTTTTGTTGCCGCCTGCGTGTCATCAGTAGTCATGCGCGTACCTTACGCCGGGCAATTTTGACCGACAAGCAGATGATGGAATTTCTTTTGAGGAAGCCTTGTCTTTTGCCTAAGGCATGAGGAAAAAACGGTTCTACAGCTGCGCGGAACATCCTATATGTCACATGAATTTTTTCCGTTCTGTTTTTAATTTCTTGATCCTTCTTCCTGAATAATTGTAAGAATTATATCTTCGGCAGCATCCATATCTTTGCTACTCTGATCTCGTAAAATTGGAATAAGTTCTTGTGCTTTCATGGACATATGGGTCACTAAATCTTCCAGGTGCTTTTTCTTTTTTAGTGTTTTGACAGCAATTCGTAAGACCTCCAAATTTGTTCTTGGCTCACGAAGAGAACTTGCTACCGAGCGGGCAAGATTTTCTCGTGTTGCACCTACCCTTCTGTTTACTTCTTCAATAGCGGCTATTTCATTCATATTTGGCCAGCATTGTAATATTTGATTGGCAATTTCTTGAGGATTCATGCTATATAGTGGTAGATAGTTATAGAGGATTATTTTTAGCCGCTTCGGCTTCCGCCGCCTTTCGCTTCATAACCTCTTCAGGATTGGTGGTAATAATCTCACTCTCTTTCTGTGATGCGATAATCTGGATAGCCACGTGCTTGTTGCCGGCAAAGAAAATGCCTTGCCCCACGCCGCAGTTAAGGAGAACGTACTTCTCGCCATCGGTTAAGTAAAAGAGTTTCTGCAGATTATCCACAGCGGTAGGGGATTGTTTCAGTAGTACCTGCAATGCCGAGTTGGTAATAATCGGTTTGCCGTAGGGCGAATTGACGAAGTCCTCCACGTCCTGGGTAATGGTGGTAATGCCGAGGTAATACTTGCGGGCGCGCTTTACAATGCCGAACAGGAAACGTGCACTGTCGTCGTACTGCATCAGGTTCCAGGCTTCATCTATAACCAGGAAACGCTTCTTCAGTTCACTGCGGACGCGGTTCCAGAGGAAGTTCAAAATAATATAAATGGCAATGGGGCGGAGCTGGTCTTCCAAGTCGCGGATTTGGAACACCACCATTTGCTTCTCCAGTTCCACGTTTGTCTGCTTGTCAAAAATACCGGCGTAGCTGCCGGACGTATATTTCTGGAGAATATTCGCCATATTTTCACCGCCCTGTGTTGTCATCAGAACATCAACTAAATCGTGCATGGTAGGCGGTTCCAGGGTGCCCGGTTCTTCGTGGGTGAGTGTAATACCTTTAAGAGCATAGGTGTCCAAAATGGCTTTATCCAGCACACCGTCTTCCGACGGCGTAAGGCTGCCGAGCATCAGTTTAAAGAGGCCGTGCAGGTTGACGACTGCAGCGCGCAGTACTTCGCCCACGGCCGCCTCTTCACCGCGGACGGCTTTTGGCAGATCAAACGGGTTGATGCGGAAGCTGCTCTGGAGAGACATGGGGATAAAGGAACCGCCGACAGTCTTGCAGAGTTCCACGTATTCATTTTCCGGATCAATAACCAAAACTTCCGTGCCGAACATGAGCGAGCGCAGGATTTCCAGCTTTACGGTAAAAGATTTACCGGCACCGGAGGTAGCGAACACGTTTGCATTTGCATTCGGCAAATCGAACCGGTCAAAAATTACCAGTGATTCATTATGGCGGTTAATGCCGTATAAAATACCGTGGTCGCTGGTAAGGTCGGAGCTGGAGAACGGGAAGCTGGCTGCGAGCGGGCTTGTATTCATGTTGCGGTTAATCTCCAGTTCATCCAGACACAATGGCAGCGTGGAATTCCAGGCATGTTCCATCTGGAAGAGTGCCGGTTTGGTAAGCACCAGGCGTCCGCCCAGAATGGATTCAATATCAGTTTGAATTTTCTTCAGTTTTTCTTCGTCATCGGCATAGAGCGTAATGTACATGCCGAACTGAAACAGTTTCTCACGGCCGCGGGCAAGTAAGTCGCGTAGTTCCTCGGCATCCTGCAGAGCTGCTTCCAGAGTCGGGTCACGCACAATACCGCGCTGTTCCAGCATGCGAATACTGGACCGCAACTCAGCTACTTTCTTCCGGAGCATCTTCATAATCGCCCGGTTGGGCGTGGGGTAGATGAAGTGGGTAATATCCATGGTGGCATCAAAATTTACAGCGGGCGCCAGCCAGTTGGGGTAAATGTAGTTCGGCCAGTTGTAGACGTACAATGTCCGTGAATGCTGATCATTCAGTATCACCTCATTCGACTTAATTTCCATGGCGGCCGGCGCGATAATATCCAGAATCTTCTGCAGGCCTTCTTCGTACTGCTTAATGGCCAGGCGATCATCAGCCGTAAAAGATTCACCGGTCTCTTTTCTGGCATCGCTTAAAGCGTTTTGTGCCTTTTGATGCAGTCCGAGCAAATCGTCGATAGCGACAATAAGAGGACTTGGCAGCGCGTTCTTAAGGGAAGGGTTGTGTGTGTTAGCCATAAATCATCTAATTATAGCATAAAATACAGTTTTGCTCAATATACTGAATCGGCGTTCTTTGGCGTTATTGGCTTTATGAGCCGAGTAGATTGCTCGCTCCTCTCCGAAAGGACGATTGGTTCTGTAGGATATTCAGACTCTCAATGCCCGGTACATCCACTACTTTTAAGCCGGCCAATAGAATTTCACGGTTTGATTCTATGGCAAGGCTGCGTCTGGCAGAAAGTGCCAGCAGGCTGTTGTAGATATTCAGCACGTCACGCAGGCGGGATACATCCGACTGTGTTTTATTCAGTGTGGCTGTTGCCTCGCTGCGATCACGTTGTAGTAGTCCGGTCGTGGCATAATCCTGCACACGCGTGGCATTGGATATTTGTCTGTTGATATCGCTGAGTGCTTTCTCGGCGGCGCGTCTGTCCAGTTCACGCGCATTTATGCCGGCCTGGATTTCTGCCACCTTCAGCTGGCTGCGTTTGGTAATATTTGCCAGGCCCGTCAGGTATTCATTGAGCGCTTTGGGTCTGTCGGGACTTCTGTTGAGTAGATCGGGAATATTTACCTGCAGCACGCTGCCGAATTCCTGGAGAAGTAAAAATGCTTCATCAAGGTCATCGGGGCTTAAAGGTTTGACCAGTTTCATTTCCGCTATCACACCTGACAGTGCCGATGATACGCGGAAGAAGCCGCCTTGTGACAGATAGATGCTGCTAAAAATACCCATGACGGCAGAGGGGCGGGAAGCTTCACTGCGCTGCGTCAGCAGGGACTGTGCGTACATGACACCTTCCGTGGCAGCCCGTACAGACAGGGTAGTTGTCGTTTTTGTACCGCACCCCGTAAGCAGAAGAATGCAGAGACAGGCCGGTAAGCATCGATTGAGTAGATTCACAATATAGATTATTATACATCATTTTGTAATTTTTATCAACTATTACTAAAACGCATGATTGTCATTGTTTGTGACTGAATAAAGGTTTTGATGGTCTATTCTTGTTGGTGAACGTTTGTGCACACAAATTGTGCTCAAACATGATGAGTTGGCACGGGCAAGGTTAAATAGCGATATAAGATGTAAAAAATGCTTTTAAATGCTATGTTGGCCATCGCACCTGAACACGACTTGTATTCAACCCGGTTTCTCTTATGTTCGCATCTCTTTCACAGCAGGCAAAACGGCTTCTACAGGCAGAATTTCCGGACCTGGAAGTGGATGTGGCTTGGGAGCGCCCGTCCGCCCGTGACCACGGCGATTGTACGACAACCGTTGCCTTGCAGTTGGCAAAAAAAGTGGGCCGCTCCCCAAAAGAGATTGCCCAGTTTTTAGTCGACGGATTACAAAACATGCCCGATGTGGAGAATGTGGAATTGGCTGGCCCCGGTTATGTGAATGTCCGGCTCACCCTTCCCGCCTTGCTGAAAGAGTTGGAAGCGGCAATGAATGAGGCAAAGCCCAAAGAATCAAAGAAAGATGAAGGGCCGGTTATTATTGAGTATTCTCAGCCGAATATTGCCAAGCCCCTGGGAGCGCACCATATTATAGGGACTGCCATTGGGCAGGCATTGGTGAATATATATCGTCATGCGGGTCATACGGTTATCGCATGGAATTATCTGGGAGATTACGGCACGCAGTTCGGTAAATTATCGGTAGCATTTTCCAAGTGGGGGACAAAGCCGGTTGAGCAATGTTCGGTTGATGACTTACTTGATTTGTACGTTAAATTTCACGAAGAGGCTGAGCAGGACAAGGCGCTTGAGGACTTGGGGCGGGCAGCTTCGCTTAGGCTTGAAGAAGGCGATGAGGAGCTACGGGCATTCTGGAAAAAAGTTGTCGCTATTACCAAGGAATCTTTGGGAGAATTATACAGGCGTCTGCACGTTTCTTTTGATCTGGATTTGGGCGAGAGTTTTTATGAGGATAAAATGGTGCCGGTCATAGAAGAGGGGAAGGCAAAAGGTGTCTTTGTGGAGGGTGAGAAGGGATCACTCATCGTTCAATTTCCCAATGATCTCTACCCGCCCTATCTTATTCTGCGTGGAGACGGTGCCACATTGTATTCAACACGGGATTTGGCGCAGATGAAATACCGGATGGAAACATATCATCCGCAGGCTATTTTTATAGCCACTGACATTGCGCAGAAATTGCATTTCGAACAGCTTATTGAAACGTGTCGTATGCTTGGCTGGGAACTGCCGGAGTTTGAAAATATTCTGTTTGGACGCATGAGATTTGTGGAAAAATCCATGAGTACCCGGAAGGGGAATATTCTTAAGCTGGAACACGTGCTTGACGAAGCGGTGGAGAGGGCTCAAAAAGTAATTGCTGAGCGCGGTGACGCCATTCAGACGGATGAGCCGGCTGCACTGGCTGAAATGATGGGAGTTGGTGCGCTTGTGTACGGCATTTTAAGCCAGAACCGGAAAATGGATTTGGTGTTTGACTGGGAGAAAATGCTCAGTTTTGATGGCAACAGCGCGCCGTATTTGCAGTACACGCACGCCCGCGCCAGATCGGTGCTGCGAAAGGCGGAACAGGAAGTGAGTGTGCAGGGTGTAACAGGTGTGACGGCAATGGCGCCGCATGACCGCCTGCTCGTGAATACTTTGCTGCAGTACCCGACGGCCTTACAGGAGGCATTGGACACGCGCATGCCGCATAAGCTGGCTAATTATTTGTATCAGCTGGCGCAGGATTTTAATGCATTTTATAACGCTGAAAGCATTTTACAGGCGGAGGAGTCCCTGAGAAAACTTCGTCTTGCTCTTACGCTTCTTACTGCCGATACATTACGGGCGGGGACTGCCTTGCTGGCTATCCAGGTTCCCGACCGCATGTAATTTTTTCATTCCTTTTTACGTATGAAGTCCCGTTCTCATAGCCGTCGTGTAAAGTCTGCATACGCCGTTCGCTCCGGCTCAGGTGCTATTATCAGTTTTCTGATTATTGCGGGTTTTGGCATTCTTTTTACCGGTTGCAGCCCTGCCGCCAATAAAACGGTTACGAAAGGACTGGATGACGTGTCTTTTACCGAGCAGGATCTGGCAAAAATGCGCGCCGCCGAACATACGTCGGCCAGTGGTGCCGCCATGACGGGCGTGACGGTTACATCCCTCGCCGCGTCCGGTTCTATCAGCAGTATTCCTGCGGTGGATGTGTCCCAGATTTCTTTGTACGATGCCATTCGTTCCGTATCGGCATCGGGCAAGAACGGACTGTATAAAGTGACGAATGAATTCGCAAACGTGCGTGCGGCGGCAGATTTGGGCTCGGCATCGGTGGGCAGGCTGGAGAATGGCAACCCGGTGAAAGTAGTGGAATTCGTGAATGCCGCCTGGGCAAAAGTGGAATTGGCTCCCGGTAAAATCGGCTACATTTCTACGCAGTATTTAAGCAAGCCCACGACCGAAGAAGCGCTGGCCAAAGACAAGCAGGCGTTTGAAGGCATGTACTTTGTGGATTTCGCATTCGTGAATATGCGCAGCCAGCCCAGCCAGCAGAGCGAGAAAATAGGACAGATTCCCGGCAAGATCATCGTAAAACCGCTCAGTATGGATGAGTCATGGGCGCGGGTTTCCTATAGTGGAAAAGAAGGTTACATTTCAACGCAATATCTATCGCCATTCGTGCCTAATTTTGTGGTGCGGCAGGATACGTATACCTTGCCGGTACTTGTGTACCAGGCTTCGCAGCCGGCTATTCTTGCGCAGCTGCCATCGCACATGCAGCAGTTGAAAAGCAGGGGTTTCACTCTTATGAATTTCCGTGATCTTCATGATCTTCTGCTGCGCCAGGAAAACGGGGACGCCCGCCTGCCGCCAAAGAGCGTGGTTGTGGCTGTAGCCGGCATTACGCCGGATACGATCCGCGGCGTATCCGATACACTGTATGCCGAAGGCGTGAAAGCAACGCTGTTTCTGGATACGAAGGACCTGGGTTTGACCGGCATTACCGAGAAAATGATGCTGACTTTGAATGCCAATGGCTTTGATATTGAATCCGCCACCCATACGGGGCAGGATCTGCGGGCACTTACAGACGCACAGGTAAAATTTGAAGCGCAGCAGAGCAGATACCTTCTGGAAAAGATGACGCAAAAGCCGGTTTATGCCGTGTTGTACCCGCAGGGCGGCGTAAATGACCGCGTGAAAGACGTGGTTCGCAAGGCCGGTTACCTGTTTGGCATTGTGAATACGTCGCAACCAACTTTTACGCGGGCCGATTTGCTTACCATGCCGAGCTATACGGTAAATGGCAGCATGACAGCTGATGATGTTATTGCTACCGTTATCGGATCATGATGATGCACTTTTTTCTTGGCCTGCGACTGATTCCGATTGCCATACGTCTGGCTGTGCTCATTTTATTTGTCCGCGTCGTAAAGATCATTCAAGTCGCTCATTTGTGGTATGGCGGATGAAGAGAGGAGATGGATTTTTTTAGTTCTGCTGTTGCTTCATGAGTTCTTCCAGTCTCTGGGTAAGGCCGGGACTCGGATTTGCAGATGAATTAATGGCCTGATCGGTTGCCATTTTGGTAATTTTACCCAGAATTTCGTTGCCGTGCGCAAAGAAGTACCAGGTGCTCCAGATAAAAATAATGACGGGAATAATACTGATGATACCCCGAAAGAAGCTACCGACAGTTCGCAGGCGATCACGCTTGTTCATCAGTTCTATCAACAGCAACATTTTGTCCATTTGCGTGCTGATCTGCGAAAGAGAGTCTGGCTCGGTATCGGGCATGGCTCAGATGGTACCATATGATTTGTAGAAATTATAGCCGATAGATAGTTTGTAGTTTGTTTGGCTGCGTCCGTCTGGTGCGGGCTGCGGCCGACAAAAGTTTTATGTAATCTTTATGATCAACATCACTAAAATCCCCGTTTCCATTTTCGCACTTTTTCTATTGTCCGGGTGACGTAATACTTGGGCGAGAGGGGAATGTCCATACAGTGAACCAGTGTGAGCAGCTTACCGCCGAAGCCGGTTTTAAAAAGTGTCACACCGCTGAAAGGATGATTTTTCTGGGTGATTTCGCCGGTGTCATTCATAGGGGCAATGCCCCAGAAATTATAAATGCCGTCGCCACGTTTGAGGGCATCGCGGATGGCTGTCCATTGCAGAAGGTAACTTGATGGTACCTTGCGGTGCGCGAAGGTGCTGGCGCCGTGATGATAGCTGGTTTCGCCGCCTGCATGCATATGAATGGAGGCCGATATAACTTCATTCCGGTAGTGCGCCAGATAGAGCGTGCACTCTTTGCGGGGAGCAAAATGCGCTACCTGTGCGCGAAAGAAGGCATTGGAATACGGTGTGAATTTATGTCGTTGGCGTGTCTCGTCGTGCAGCGTGAGGAAGTATTGCAAGTCACCAACCGGGTCACTGGATGCCGTTACTGTGACGCCGTCTTTTTCCGCACGGCGGATAAGGTTTCGCGCGGTGGAGCGCATGTGCTTTAGTAGATCTTCTTCGCTTCGCATGGCAGAGTGGATATTTTTGTCTCCGGTTGTCCACGGATCCGTTTCTTTAAGTGGTATGTACCACAGGTGCTCGGCTAACAAATGCAGCGGGGCCGGTTTTGCCCCGACACCTTGCAGTGTTGGTTCCAGTGCTACCGGCCAGTGCGGGCTCAGGCGAATGAAGCTGCAACGGTGTTCGTGCGCGGTCTGCTTTATGGCTTCCAGCAGTTCTGGCAACACGGACGGATCGGTAATTACCGGTCCGTATGGTACCGACAAATGGCGGCCGCGGCGGGCGGGGACAATAAGCCCCATGCATATGCCTCGCACCTCGTCTCCGTCTTTTATAATCCATCGTACAGGTGTCTGATGCAGTTCCGCGTATACCTCACCCATGGTCCAGCTTTGCAGAAATGGCGAAAATTGCCGGGCAACCAGGAAATTGTCCCATTCGGCCTGGTTTGTGGCGAGCGCAATGGTCATGTGTAATAAGTATGAAGGAATGGATGCGAAAAATGTAGAGGATTATCCGTCCCCCTGTAGCAGCAATTTTCCTGTCGCTGCGGTTTTATACGTTTTTGATTTCCTTCTCCAACGCGTCCATCAGTTTTTTTGCCATCTGCACGGTCATCTGCGGATGCGTCGGGAGGCTTAGGATACTTTCGGCAGCTTGCTCTGCCTGCGGGTCGGTTCCTTTTTTGTAGCCCGTTGCTTTTAGGTCTGCAGTTTGCGGACAGACAACACACCTGGTCCAGCCATCATCCAGATAGATATCCTGCTTTTTGAGAGCCTGACGTATACGCTCGGCATTTTTCATAAAGACAGGAAATTTCTGCAGCGGCAGATGTTCCTGAATGCCCACCGGCACATAGACAGATGAGTCTTTGCGCAGCCAGCCCCGGGCAGCACATTCATCCAGATAAAATTTTGTGAGCATGCGCCGGTGATTATTGATTTGCTTCAGCTTTCGCCATTGGGCAATGGCGAAGAACGCGCAGGCATTCGGCATGGCATGCAGCATACGGGTCATGTCGCCATGTTTTTCATCGGGCGTGAGAATAGGTACCAGGTTCCCCAGCTTTTTCTGCAGGTGCAGATACACTTTGCCGAGCCTTATGTGGAATAATGGCAACGCCCGCCGGTAAATGAGCGGATATGAAATGAGCCGCTGAATAGTGATCCACGGAAGGGGAATGACTGTTGCCTCCAGCGCGCGAATGCGTTCCATGTGTTGCGTATTTCGCTGGATAAGTGCGCCGCCCGTTACGCCGGAAATGGCCTTGTCACGCCCAAAGCTGGTTATAATAAAATCGCCCAATTTGCCGATTTCCTGCGGCCCGGTTTCATCCGGCAGAATATGCGCGCAGTCCTCAATGAGTAAAATATTGCGGTCATTGCAGATCTTGCGCAGCGTTTTTGTATCAGCCGGTATGCCGAATGTGTGCTGACAGATAATGGCGCGGGTATGGGGCGTGATCAGCTTTTGCAGTTCCGCCGGATCCATATTCAGCGTGTCTTTATCTATATCGCAGTAGACAGCTTTGGCGCCGGCCGCGTGAATGGCATTGGGGATGACAACACAGGTATACCCTTGCACTATTATTTCATCATCAGATTCTAAATCCAGCGCCAGCAGCAATGCCAGCAATGCCTCGCGGCCGGAGGCGAACAGGGAAATGTACGATTTATAGGACGCCTGCATGTCGCTTTTCAGCTGTGCCAGGCTGTTGCCGTGAACGTATTTCCAGGGCGTGTAGGTTATGCCGAGCGCGCGCCTGACCTGTTGATCATCCGCGAGCGGGCCGAAGGTGTGGTGGATAACCATTTAGTCCGTAGTTGGTAGTGGAAGGTCCGAGCTTTTCGGGAGAATGCGTGTCATAGTCTGGTGGCTCATTCTGCCGATGCAAACTAGTAGGGAACCGGGCGGAAGACAACCGGTTTTTTTTGACGCGACCGATACTGGCTTTCCAAATCCTTTCTCAAAATGCCGGGCTAGAATCGGATGCGTAAAAATAGCTTCCGAGAAAACATCTTTGGCCATTCTTCCCAGCTCCTCGTGAATGTTCATTTCATCGGCGCCCAGTTCAATAATACCGCTTGTCAGCAGAATTTTTGTCTGTTCCGGCTGATGCTTCGCCCAGTCGATGGCGGCCGTAAAGCTTGCTTCGCTGGCATTATGCGTGTCATCCAATAGTCTGATGCCATTTTCTTCGCGAACCTGAAAGGTTTTTGCAGGCGCCTGAAACGTTGCGAGCTTCTTTTTAATTTCGTCATTACTCATGCCGCATTCTTTACCAACGCCCATGGCCAGCAGGACATTGTTCACGTTGTGGGTACCATGGATAGGAACTTCAAATTGTTCATCGCCCACGGCAAAGCGGATGCCATCAGGTGTTTCCTGTACGGAATGAGCCTGGAGATCGGCTTTTGCAGTTGTTCCCACTTTGGTGACCGGACAACCGGCGAAGCGATCCATTGTCGCACACGGTTCACAATCGGCATTGATAAATGCGTGCCCGTCTTCAGGCAATGCCTGCAGCAACTCACCTTTGGCTTCTATCAGTTTTGCCTGTGAGCCAAAGAGCGCCAGGTGTTGCGTGCCGATGTAGGTAATAACGCCGATGGACGGCTGGACAATGTCGCAGAGGTTTTTGATTTCACCTTTGCGGTAGGCGCCCATTTCTGTAATGAGTAATTGAGTCTTGAGTTTTGAGTCTTGAGTCCTGGGCAATACTTTCATGAGCCACTGGGCAACACCCATTTCCGTATTCACATGTGCCGGTGTCACCAGTGGATTTTGGCCGCTCAGTATGTGTGCGATGAGTTCTTTGGTTGTGGTTTTACCGACACTTCCGGTAATGCCGATGGCTTTTAGATTATAGTGAGCACGAAGAATTTTTGCTTTGTTCAGAATCCGTTTTTTCAGGAACTGATCAACGGGGTAGAAAAGGAGCCAGGAGAAAGTGATGACAAAAGGCTGCAAAAGTACTAAAAAAGGCAACAAAAAGATCCCACTCCCCAAAGTCATAAAAAAATTGAGCACCAGCCCGGCTCCGACTATCGCTTTGGCTTTGGTTGTCCATGTTGGATAGCGCTGTTTTTTACTTAGTATCTGAATAATGCTCAATCCAATAACAAGAAAAGAGCAGCACAGCAGAAATATCATGAGTACTCCTAAGGATGCAGGAAAATGAATATTGTCATCTGCACCTGCCATAGGCATGGAATCAATATATCCATGGAATATGACTATCAAAAAGATGCCTGTTAGTTCTGCCATAAAAATGCCGGGCCGGATGACGCCAAATAATTGCTTGAACCAGCCTTCCCGTTTTAGGTGTTCCGTTAATCTATCCCATCGCCATTCTTTTAATTGCCATAAATACGCCAGTGTTAACAAGGGTGAGAGGCATGCTATAAGGCCTAAGCATGCTGTGAGGATCAGTGTTCCATACAAAATAACAGAGAGAGGGAAGTCCATGCGGAGATAGTAGCCGAAAACAGATACTTTCCGCTACGCTCTTGCCAGCCGTCTTTCATCATCTTCGGCGGTTTTCATAATAAGGAACCCGATTTCCTGTGCTTTTTCGCGGTGCACGCGGTGGCGGACGCCCGGGTAGAGGTGCAGGCGGCTGCCTTTTATTTTTTCCTGCATGATTTTTCCGTCACTTACGGGCGTCATCTGGTCATCTATGCCCCAGAAAATATCCGTTGGCACTTTAATTTTTTCCAGCAGGTGCTGTAAATCTTCCCGCGTTACAAGTATGAGTGTTTGCCGCATAACCGGGCTGGCCTTCTCGTAGTCATGCACGCGGACCAGTTTATACAGCAGTTTCTTGCCCAGCGGTTGCAGTTGGTCCAGGCCGGGAATAGACAGAAGAGCTTTGCCGGCTTTGGCTAGCGTAAGGCCAAAAATTCGTTTGGTATGACGCGAATGGTGAATGCCGGCCGCGGCACACAGGAATAAATGGTCCACCGGAAAGTTTTTCCTGGCAGCCAGCTTAATACTGATACGGCCGCCATGTGAATGACCGAGCAGGTAGAACGGCCGCGTATTCATGGGCGCCCATAAATCCGGCGCATGTTCTTTGAGCCAGAGTTCCACCCAGTCGGCGTAATCATCAATAGTCCATGGCTTCTTCGGGTCCGGTTCATTTCCAAAGCCGGGCAAATCCGGTATGAGGATTTCCACCTTGGTACTGCTGATGGCGTCCCGCAATTCTGCGAAAGATTCCCTGGAGCCGCCCCAGCCGTGCAGGCAGAGGAGAATTGGTTTCATCTGCAGTAGTGTAGAATTGTTTACGCTTCGCGACAAATGGAGTTTTACCTAACGCTTTCCATGAGTGTGGACTTGTAAATATCAGCTCAGCTTTTCTGATACTGAACGAAGGTGATAATGCGCCCGCCCGGCTCCGGTTGCCATATGCCACGGTTTTTGTGTGAACATTTTATGTGCAAAGGTCTGGCTAGGCTGGCAGCAGATGAACTCCTATATGCAATGCATTAGATCACGGAATATGCTTATGCCTATTATATATTTTCATGCTTTTCTCTATGGTGTGCTTGTCTTTCTTTCCTTTTTTTGCCATGAAACGTGTTGCCTTCCCGTTGGTATTTGTTCTCTGTCTGGTTGCCTGTATTACCTGGACGAATACGCCGGTTTTGGCACAAGGAACCGATACAACCAAGCCTGTCAGCACTGTGAATAACACATTGGGTGCCAGGCAGACTTCCCTTAGCTTTCCTGTATCCGTTACCGGGTCGGACCCCGGCAGTCCGTCATCTGGTGTCAGTTCCTACGATATTTATGTAGCCGTTGGCGCTGGTGCGTTTAATTACTGGACCACTGTTTCGGCAGGCAGCCCGAGTACCACTTTTACAGCCGTTTGTGGCGTGAATGCGAATAACAGCATTTTCTTCTATAGCATTGCTCATGACAATGCCGGCAATGTGGAAGTTCATACAACAGCGGAGGCTTCCACTTTTATGCCGGACTTCTGCCCTCCTGCGTCGACTATTTCCGCTATCAACAGTTCTTCGCCGGCATTTGCTCTTACATTTTCTGCCAGCGATTTTGAGAATGACATACGGACAGTGGATTTATATGCCGGTGTCGATGGTGCGGCAGCGCAGCAGGTCACGTTTTTCTATGCCAGCGGATCAGTGGTGAATAAAGTATTTAAGTATCCGGCTCTGGCCGATGGCGTCTCGCATACGTATTCCTTTTATACTATTTCCAAAGATACCGCCGGGAACACCCAGCTAACCCCTGCCAGCGGGACGACAGTTACCGCCACATTTGCAACTGCAACCATTCGGCCGCTCGGCATTTCTATTAATAATGGCTTCGGGACTCGTTCTTATGTGCGTTATATTAAAATTCCGTTTACCAGCCAGCAAAATCTGGGTGCCATTGCCTCCCGCGTTCGCCTCACCAAATTTACTTTAGACGGAATGGGGGCCACTATTGTACCTATTTCCAGTTACGTTTCGCAGGCAGGCCAGTCTATTGTTATTGATTTCGGTGCGACCGACATGGGAGCTGCCGTGCCTGCCGGAGGAAGCATTACTTCCAGGTGGCAGCAGTTTATTGCCAGAGACGGCTATTTTCAATTGGCTATAGATACCCGGGGAAATGGCAGATACCAGACGGTTTATTATTTTCATCATTTACTTGGTGATGTAGACGGCAACGGACAGGTGACTCAAGCCGATCAGTCGTATATTACAAAAGCTCTGTCCCGCCCCGGATCGTTTGATTCTTCTGATGTGGATCTTAGTGGAGCTATCGACACAACTGATACGGCATTTTTGACTAAATCCAAAGGCCGCCTATTGTCTTCCAGCTTAAAGCTTACTGCGCCTGCTAATTGGTAATCGTTTGTGTAGTACGGCTTGTTCCAGACTAAATTGTCCATCAGTCCGCATTTATACGGCATCGTTTAATGTAATGACGATGCCACATGATTGCGCTGTGGTAGCTATGTAAAATAGCTTTGTTGCTAGGTGGCACGTACAATCGCCTCTGTTATTTTGATTGTTTTGATCTTTTGGCTGCGCTATATGATCGCGCCATGTCAGCCACGTAAAACGGCTGCGCCGTCACGTGGCACGTATAATCTCACTGCGCGATTTTACGTGGTGCCACGAGCCGGTTTTGAACCGGCGACCCCGGGCTTATGAGTCCCGTGCTCTACCAACTGAGCTATCGTGGCATTATGTAAAGGTACAACGTTTACCAACTGCTTGTTCGCCGTAGTCCGCCGGGGCGGACGAAGGTGGAAGCTATCGTGGCATGTATAAATGAATATCAGACCGATTCAGAATTGTGGGCCTGCCCGCCGAAGTCAGCCGCGGCTGACGCAGGTGGACGCGTATTATGACCTATGAACCAACAGGAAAGAAGAGAATTTCTTATCCGTAAATATTTGCCGTTTATGGCAGTTTTCTCTACTCTATAGACGATTCCTCTATTCTTTGTCTTTATGAAGCAAGCTGCGATTACATTCCTTTTGGCCACTACCCTGGTTCTGGGCGCTTGTTCGTCTAAAGCTCCGCCTGCGGACACTGTTCCGGTTCCGACGCCTGTAGTGGGCACATCCAGTGCGTCATCCGTTACTGCAGATTCTACGGTGCGCATTATTCCCATGACGGTGACGACATTCAAGTTTGAGCCGAATGCTGTGACCCTCAAGAAAGGGGAGAAAGTAAAAATCCGTATAACGGGTATCGAAGGTGTTCATGGCATAGGAGTGCCGGCCCTGGGTATAAATGTGCCGGTGAACCCGGGCGAAACCGTGGATATTGATGTGCCGACCGATACGGCCGGAACCTACGAATTTTATTGCACCATTCCCTGTGGTCCTGGTCATGACAGTATGAAAGGGACTATCGTGATTGAGGCCTAACTTCTTCTCATTTCATATGACATTCATGCGAAAATCAGCCTTTATTCCATTGGCCGTTATTCTTCTTATGGTTGTATCGGCGGTCTATGGAACATCCAGGTTGTTGTATGCCAAAAACCCGGATCTGAATCATAGCCATGCGGATTTTGCCATATGGGTAAACGGGAAGAAGCTTGATTTCTCGGCTGACAAATATATGTCCAGCGAAACGAAACAACCAAGCGCAGGGAAAAAAGAGCTGAGCAGATTTCTGCATCTGCATGATGGAATCGGGTACGTGATTCACAGGCATAAGGCGGGGCTGACATTCGGGGATTTTTTGGATTCCCTTGGCCTGACGGTATCGGGTAGTTGTCTCCGGTTGGATGATTATCAGTACCAACGATTGGATCCAGCCTGGCGACAGGATTTTGCCGTTACGCCAAACCTTTGCCCAACCGGGAAATTCCACTGGCAGATGTATGTAAACGGGGTGGAGCAGCCGGCGAATTTTGCGTACTTATTTAAGGATGGAGATCATATTCTTTTTGTTTACAGTGCTGCAGATAGCCATGTAGAGGAGCTAAAGCAAATGACGAACGATGCCTGTCTCTATTCCCAGACATGTCTCTGGCGCGGCAAAGCTCCCACCGAGCATTGCATTGCAGATCCGGAGGTGCCGTGTGTGGTACCACAATCATAAAAATTCCAAATTGGAATTTAGGATTTGGAATTTGGAATTTTGCCTATCTGTTCTTGCTTACCGGTTCTCATGCGTAGTGCTATATTTTATGTATGTCTTCCCGTCAGGAAAGTACCATTACACGTATTCTCGTCGGTTTACTTTTTACAGCCGTATTAGCCGGTAACTGGGATGTGTGGTGGCATGGGGCGGTGGGGCGCGATTCGTTCTGGGAGCCGCCGCATATACTTTTATACAGCTCGGTGACTGCAGCGGTCCTGATTGCTTTGTATGCGTGGCGAATGTTTGGTGGCCGGCAGTGGCGGAACTTCACCCTGCTTCTTCTGCTGGTGCCGTTATCAGCCCCTATTGATGATGCATGGCACCGCATGTTCGGGCTGGAGGCGGTGAATGACCCGGTGATTATCTGGAGTCCGCCGCATCTGCTGTTGGTATTCGCTCTTGCGGCTGCCTGTGTATATTTGCTGAATTTGTTAAGAAATGAGACTGATGTGCATATCCGGTGGCTTGGCAGTTGCCTGCTTTTTGCCACTATTTTCAGTTTGTTGCTTTTCCCTACCATTCCCATCCAGCCCTGTGGCGCGTTTCAATTACTTGGTTTTTACGGTGCCGGAATTATTGCGGCTATTTTTATAGGACACATGTTCTTTATTGAGCGCTTTTTGAAACAGCCGGGAAGCATTCTTTTATCGTTCTTCATATTTCTGGTTATTCATGCCACATTGCTTACCAGGCGTTTTGCGCCCGGCGTGCTTATTGCCAAAAATGATGTTCAGCCGGAATGGCTGATCATTTTTGCGTTTTTGGTACCGGCCTTATTCATGGAGTTAACGCCAAAACTTTCTGCCTGGCTGCGCGGAGGAATTGCCGCCGGGCTCTGGGCCGGTATTCTGTACGGTTTCTCGTCACCGTTTTTATTGCCGGAGTTTCAGTATTCGAATGGCGATGCTCTAACGGCCATTGCAACAAGTATAGGGGCAGGTTTGGTGATCGGATTGATTTATATCTCTATAATCAATTTCCCAAAACTAAAAACCATAAACCAAAAACTATAAACGTATCATCAACTACTCACTCACTTTCACATCCATCCGCAACATAGCCATGGAACAGAGAATCTGGAAATCTTTTGTCGGGTAGCCGATATGCATCCAGTTGCCGCCTTTTACGACCGGAGTGGAAGCGCCATACACCGGCGCCACAATGGTGCTGGCGCAACCGTAAGGTGTGGCAGCAGCGTAGGCATAGACCCAGGTATCAAAACCGGGGCGGATAGTGGCGAGTGCCGGACTAAAACCCTGGTCGCTTACGCTTATGGCCAGAATCTGTCGGTTTTGAGCGTCTGTGGAGACGTATTGGCGGGTAGGGTCGGTGGCTGTCACTTGCGCGCGGCTGCTGGAAAAAAGAATATGATCCAGAGCGCCGGCGGCATTCACTCCGGACAGAAGTAAGCCGCTATTCAGCTGGGACATGCCAAGAATAACAGCCACGGAACCGGCAAACTGCAGGAAGATGCGGCCTTTTCTGCCATCCAGAACAGAACTCAAAATACTGATGCCAAGCAAGGAGGGGAGCGTGCCCAGCGCAAATATAAACATAATGGCGGCGCCTTTGAAAAAGCTGCCGGAACCAAGTGCCAGCACCTGCATGGACTGCGTAAAACCGCAGGGCACGAAAAATGTGAGTGCGCCCAGGCCAATTGGCATCAGCGGATTTTTGGATTCAGTCAGTCTGCCAATGCGATTCTGGAAACCGCGCGGCAGGGGAATGCTGCAGTAGCGTTTGGGGAGTATATGCAGAATGTTCAGGCCCAGCATGAGCATAATGACGGCAATGACAATGGTAAGCGCTCCTTTTAAGGGTGTGGACAATGTGAACACCGTACCTATGGCACCAATAATGCCGCCGAACAGAAAATAGCCCGCCAGACGGCCGGCATTGAAAGCGAGTAGAGGCTGGAAACGTTCCAGCCGGCTTTGGGACTTGTGTGTCTCGGCCCATTTGGCCGATACAGTGAGCAGTAAACCGCCAACCATGGCCATGCAACTGGAAAATGCCGCTACGAGCCCGATGGAGAAAATAGCACCCGTGCCAAGTACGCCCTGTACTTCTGTGGGTACAGTGAGAACATGAAAGTGCGTGAGCAATTGATACAGTGCCAGTACAAAAATAAGCATGCCGCCCACTTCTATAAGCGCAAGATGTGATTGCGGTGAGGTTGTATTACCTGCAGATGCAGTGAGTTCGTGGTTCCGGGTGGTGCCAAGTACATATGATGTATGGGCGAGCGCTTTTTGCAGAGCAGCGAGGCTGATTTTTTTTGTGGAATATACTTCCACTTCCGCCCGGCGCTCGCTGGCACGCACATCGGTAATGCCGGCGACTTTTTGTAAGTTTTGTTCAATGAGCAATTCGCAGCTGCGGCATGTCATGCCCCGGACTGAAAACAGCTGACGGATAAGTCTGGCCCCGGAAGAAAGTTCGGAAGGAGGTGCAGAAGACATTACCTGTATAGTATAGCATAAATTGATGTTTTTGCCGGTGGACGATCTTTTAATTTTGTTAAAAATCCATTATAACCATACTGTTTCCTTTCTCATTGTTCTTATGATCATTGATCCTGTTGATCCGCCCGCCCACCCTTTGCCAGATGATGCCCATGAAGCCGGCTTGGATCCCGCTACACTTACCGAGAATGATCCGTCTGCTCCAGGGCCGGGCAATGACCTTACGGCAGCCAGGATTGCCTTACTGGAGGCAAAAATTATTGATCTGGAAGTGCAAGTACAGAAGTTTATGGAGCTGGCCGCGCGTTCGCAGGCGGAACTGCAGAATGCCAAGCTGCGCATGGATAAAGATGCCAAAGACATTCGCCAGTACGCATCAGAAGCTATTCTGTTAAAGCTGCTCCCGACTATTGATAACTTCCAACGGGCATTCCAGCACCTGCCGGAGGAGCTGAAAAGCCACGAATGGATAAAAGGCATGCTGGCTATGGAGCAGGACTTTATGAAACAGGTGACGGATTTGGGAATGAAAAAAATAGAATCACTTGGCCAGCAGGTGGACCCGCACCGGCATGAAGTGGTGACTGTAGGCGAAGGGAAAGAAGGGGAGATCCTGGAAGTGTTTGAAGATGGTTATGAACTCCACGGCAAAGTCATTCGCCCGGCAAAAGTGAAAGTGGGTGGCGGGGCGTAAGTTGATTGGTTACTAGTTATTTGGTTGATTGGAATACATATGACATACCTTATGAAACAGGACAGCATGTATCTTGATGTGAATGATTGGGAAGAATATCTCAACTATAAAGTTCATGGATCCATAATCCGGTTGGATGTTTACCGTCGTATAGAAGTAGTTATGCAGGGAAACCACAAGATTCTGGCACTTATTGTGGAGGGAATACGCATATGCAGGCTCCTGGAAAAAGCGGCAGCCGATTGCGTTAAAAACGAATTTTAAACCGTAGATGTTGAGCAGAAGATGGTTTTTTGATATAATGATGACTTCATTCACATAGATATATGAAACATTCAGATGCCAATGTATCAAACGAGGAACAGGACATACCGCCATCTATGAGCATACGGCGCATGGAATCTTCAATTTCGTCCGAAGAGTGGAGTCAATTTACTGACTATATGGAACTGGGTACGCCCATTGATTCCAATCTTTTAGATAAATTTCGTACTATTGCAAAGGCAGATGAATACATTCAAAAACAGTGGGGCTTTACCAGGTTACAGATTGCCCGGCTGCTTGGTAATCCTCAAAATCAATAACAGGTTTTAGAACTTCAGTAAGCCATTTTTTAGAAGGCCGATTATCAGATACACCGTACTGATAATTGCCAACGGGATATTCACAAGCATGACGATAAGTCCGTCCAGTTCAATGTAAGGTTTGCCGAGGTGATACATAAAAATTGAATGTGCTATTACTGCTCAATATATTGCCTGAATTGCTCGCCTTTATCTTCGAAGTTTTTGAACATGTTATAGCTGGGCGAGGCTGTGGAAAGCAGGCACATTTTACCGGGTTTGGTGTTTGCTTTGGCGGCTTCTACGGCTGCCGGCATATCCTGTGCTTCATAAAAGCTGATGCCGATGCGGTGGGCGTCTTCAATGGCGCGCTTAATGCGGCTGCCTGTTTCCGGGAATAGAATGACATTGGCAATCATGGAATCGGCAACCATCTGGCCGAGGTCGCCAAAATCATAGCCGCGGTCCTGGCCGCCCAGAATAATAGTGTGCACTTTATTGCCCAGAGCTTTAAGGGCTGCCATGGTACTCTCCGGAGTGGTGGAAATGGCGTCATCCACCCATTCTATCCCGTGATGCATTCCCAGAAATTGCAGCCGGTGCGGCAGGCCTTCAAAATGTCTGATGGCCGCCAGAGTGATATCATCAGCAATATGAAGATGCTTTGCCACGGCACAGGCGCCGGCAATGTTGGATAAATTATGATCGCCCAGAAGTCTGGTTTCGTTTATGTGCAGCGGGGCATCTGCTCTGGAAAAAGGGATTTTCTGTCCGGCTGATTGTCCCGCAATCTCCGTAGCTCCGCTGGAATCCTTATTATAAAAAACGATGTCATCGGGTGTCTGAAAACGGGTAATATGTTTCTTGGCCTCCATATAGGCTTCCAGCGAGCCATGGTAATCCAAATGCTCCGGGAAAAAGCTGGTAATGACGGCTATGTGCGGACTGGTGTGCAGGTCCATCAGTTGGTAGCTGCTCATTTCCAGTACAAAGATTACCCCGGCATGGGCGTCGCCAATATGATCAATGGCGGGCAGACCGATATTTCCAACAAGGTGCACATCTTTGCCGGCTGCCTTAAGAACAGCGTAGATCAGGCTGCTGGTTGTGCTTTTTCCCTTGGAACCCGTAACGCCGATGGCGGCGGCACCCGTGTCTTTAGTGGAATCGAGGAAAATTTGCGTGGAAGATGTGAGTTTTGAGTTTTGAGCTTTGAGTTCAGGGCCCGGAGGAATACCGGGAGATTTGATAATGACATCAAATTTCTCAAGGTTTTCCAGCCAACCGGTGCCGAGCTGTTTTGCGTATTGCTCCGGCACGGCAATGTTTTCATTTTTGTCGGCAACGGTTATTGTACAATCTGTACAATGCTTTTCAATAGCCCGGAGCATGGCTTGTCCTTCTTTGCCAAAGCCCAGAATGCAGATTTTTTTGCGGGTCAGTTCTGTAATATGCATGGCTACAGAATAGCAGACTCGTACTTTTGCGGAATGGCATGATCGTCTGACGGTGTGAGTTCCTGCTCAATGAGCGCATGGACATCGGCAGGCAGACCTGTTTCCTCCAGTGCCATTTTCATAACGGGTGTCTGCTCCCAGCCGCCGCGTTCGTGTGCCAGAATGAATGCCGACGCCGTTTCTTCCGGTGTACCCACGCACTCAAATGGCTTAAAGCCTTCCAGATCCAGTAACTGGCGGTACAGCGGAATAAGTGTTTCATCGTCGAAAAGATTTTTGCCGAACATAGTCACGAGCGTATCTTTTGGAAGGTACGCTGCCAGAAGTACAAAGACGAATGCGCATTTTGGACATTTGCCGCACCAGCCTCCGCGCTTTGGAGATTTTTTGCTGTCAGTCGAGGTTTGAGTATTTTCTGCTTTATCCGTATCTGCGCTCTGGCTGGCAGGCCAGGATTTTTCGAAGTTTTCTTTTAAGTATTTCCAGTTGGTATTACAGCTGGTGACATGTTCAAAGTATTGCGGGTATGTGCTGAAGAGCTTGGCGATAGCCAGTTCGCTGAGCGGCCGGAGCAGGCTGAAATACTGCACCTGCGTTTTGACGGTGGTTTCCAGGTAGTGCTGGAACATATGTTCGAATTCCAGGCCTTTGCTCCACTGGTGGTTAATATCTTTGCCCAAATACCAGACATTTCCTTCATTGGCGCTGCGCTCGTTGCTCATGACAACGGATTCAAAGCCGTAGAGAATACTGAGGACAACGGTAACGGCGCTAAGGTATGCCGTAATCGGAACATGGCCGTTGAGCGCACCCTTGGCATTTAAATCAAACAGCGTTGGTGACAAATGGCGTTCGGCTGTGAGCATGGGAAGTTTGGCAATTTCGGCCAGCTTGTCGATAAACGGATGGCTGCCCATACGGAACAGGACAGGGTCAAACCCGGCTTTCTTTAGTAGTTCGATAGTCACCATGGAGTCTTTGCCGCCCCCGATGGGCACAAGAATCTGTTGATTGGTTGGTTCGTTTATTGGTTTATCGTTTGTACCTTGCTCACCGGAGAGCTTGCTCATACGTGCATTATTTTTTTCTACAATCCGCAGTTGTTCTTCTACGGACAGTAGGGGCTTGGTTGCCGATGGGAAATTGATGAGATCGGTAAAATCGATCTTATTCTGGTAGAAGAACTCGCCGAGACCGTTTTCGTACACGGTGTTCCAGAATTTGGTTTCACGTTTGCTCAGGATGCCGGACCGTATTTCCATCTGTTTCGGCAGGCATGTTTTGTAGTAACTGATGCCGCCAATAAGGTGCAGCATAAAGAGTGCCCGTTCCAGTTCATCCGGGTCGTAGGCCACAAAGCCTACATGCGGCAGGATAATCTTCTCCGTAAACTTCACATGTCCGTCCAGGCTATAGTTTAACTGAATCTCACCTTTGGCAGGCAGAAACACGTATGAATGGAAAATGAAGGTCTTAAAAGTGTCCATAGGGGCAGAGTGTAGCGGAAAAACAGCTTGGAATACACAAAATCGCTGGCTGGCGGGGTAAACCCGGTCTTGGATTGATTTACTGTATATATATTATACAATAATTATGTGGAAGGCAAAGGATGACCGCCTGCCACAGTGTCAGGATGTTCGTTCATTTCACTTCGGAGGCATTCATGATGATTCATTTCATCAAAGATCAGTGGCTCGGCTCGGGCATTATTGCCATCTCTCTGGCTGTTGTAATTTTTTGGATGGTCTGGCGGTTGTTGCTGTACTTGTATGATTCCCTGGTACGACCGAAACGTGAAAGGCGACTGCTTCAGCAGGCTGTGCAGAGGGTTATGGAAAAGAAGGGTGGCCACCCCGATGATATCGAGGCGGCTATCACGATCACCACACAGCTCACGGGCTTGTCTATTGAAGAAGTTACTGAAGACTGGTTGGATCAGACATCCTGATATACAGCCCCGCAACCAAGCGTTGCGGGGCGTTTTTTATTTCTCATTCGTCGGCTTGCTCCGGATAATCAGCAGTAACTTGGCAATGCCCCATGCCAATAGCGGGTACACGATAAGGGCGATGATGGTTGTCGGTTCAAAGACGCGCTGTACGCTGCCGCCGGACAGCAGACCGGGCTTGAATAGTCCTTGAAATGGCAGAACTAACACAGTGGTAGTGCCATACACCAGTGCGGCAAAGACGTTGCCGGGGTTTGCAGAGGAGAGTTTGAAAAAGAACCGGAAGACAAGCAGTACTTCTATAACACCAAGGCCGTAGTATACCAGCCGGTACGTCCGGTGGTCATTTACGGCAATTTCATACTGAGCCGGCTGCGTAATGCTGTCTTCTTTGATTTCTATTTTTTCATCTGCCATATGGATAGAACCTTAACAGGCCAGGGGAAAACGCTCAATGGAGTTTTGTGATTGAGTTGCTATTGAATAGTACTTCGATTTGTCCGCCGCCGCCGCGAAGACAAAGGTAATTCGACTGAGCAGAGCCGCTATGATTAAATGAAAGAGCTCCACTCATTGTCATTCGACTTGTTCATGTATACAGATCGTGGTTTACCATGAGCAAGCATTGCCGCATCGCGGCTGCGAGTCGAATGGTGCCGAGAGTGGGAATCGAACCCACACATCTTGCGATACACGATTTTGAGTCGTGCGCGTCTACCAATTCCGCCATCCCGGCATGGGATACTTCCATAAAGTCTTACCTAAACGCTCTATCTGCGAGCGGAGTTTATCCTGAGCCGGGCCGAAGGGCCATCCCGGCACGGGAGATTCTCATAAAGTATTACCCAAATGTTCTATTTACGAGCGGAGCTATCCTAACTGCTTTGCCTTTTCTGCAAAAGCCATTTCCAGCAACGCCGGCAAATGCGGGTGTAAATAGGGGAATTGATGGATTTCTTCGCGTGTTATCCAGGCAAATCCTTTATGTTCTTTGCTCAAAATGACATTTGGGGTGGCGGTTTTACACAGAAAATACACACCATACTGCGGTTGCTGAAAGCCCATCCAGTTATCCACGCCCAGCACCCGGCCTACTTCTACATCTGTAATTTTTGTCTCTTCCTCTATTTCCCGCAGCAGACCGTCGATCCACTTTTCCTGTACATGCAGACGGCCGCCGGGAAGCAGCCATTTGCCATCGGATTTTTGGCCTTTCGGGCCGTTCGGCAGCTGGAGAATCAGCAACTTATTGTCCGGTCCAAATAATAACGCGCCTTGGGTGACTTCTGTGAGGAGATGCATGGGGGTAGTATAGACAAGGAAACTTATAAATGAGAGACATTTCCTGGTCTGACAAAATTCCAATGGTCCGCGGCCAGGTACGGCCGCTCTGGTTTAGGGCAACGGATCAAGGGGCCATAATTTCCGTGCTGACGACCATGAATATTCAAAGGGCGTGTCGCATAATCCCTTTTTTACCGGATTCATATGAATATAGTTCAGTGTTGCATATAGATTATCAGGCAATGTCATATAAAACCGCGGTTGCCATAAGGTCATGAGTCCTACGGAATGAGCCAGTCCGGATTTATATCGGTTCATGACCAGTGAAATGCGATGTGGTGATTGGATTTTTAATAAAAAGTGGCAGTGGTCAGGCATGATGACAAATCCATATAATGAAAAATGTTGTAAAGCCTGTACGCGATATAAGACATCTATAGCCTCGCGGGCGAACGCGGGATCAGTAAAAAACGGCTGTCTGTAGTTAAGTATTCGTGGTAATAAACATGACATGGCCATTTTGAATACGATGTCGTTGCGTCATGTTTCTATTGTTGATGACAGGCTTGTTGTTTTACATCTTGTTTTTATTTTTCTTTTGGGTCGGCAGCCGGATATGGCTGCTATTAGCGGTGGAACCCGTTCCATGGTCCTGTGGAACCGATTATTTTATTTCGGTATAGTACCACCCGCAGAGCAGCCGTACCTGGCTGCGACCTTATAATCTAAAAATCGCCAGTATTTCTTTTACAAGTCTGTAAGGAAATTGATAGAATAACGTCCATGACTATTCTGTCATTCTGGAAAGAGCTCCTCGACGCGCTACGCAGTATTCTCCAGGGTCCCGTACCTGAATACGTTCCTGTTCGCAGCAAGAGACCGCGCTCATGAGGAGACAACGGCATTGGAAAGGTTCTGAACTCAGTTCGGAGCAGGAGAGGATACCTATCGTTTTTGGTGAGCATATGGCACGCCTGAAGGATCGTGTTCGGCAGGTGCCCACAGATCCCGGAGTGTACCGCTGGCTCGATAGAACCGGACGGATTCTCTACATTGGCAAGGCGAAGAATCTCCGTAACCGCATGCGGAGTTACGTCACGGGTTCACATAAAGATGAGGGTGTCTTCAAGCGTTCCATGTGGGATGAAATGTGGGATTTTGAAGTGACGGTGACGAATACCGAACTGGAGGCGTTAATTTTAGAAATGCATCTTATCCGCAGCCAGAAGCCCCTGTACAACGTGGCACTTACGCGGGACCGCCACTATGTGTACGTTCGCGTGGGCCGTACGGAATTGTACCCAAATGTGACCATTGTAGGGAAGAGAGGCATGGATGATGCGGCGTATTTCGGACCGTTTGTAGACCCGTACGGGCAAGAGCGCATGCTGGAGCTGCTCCGGAGTATTTTCCCGTTCCGGACATGTGGCATGGGAATCGGGATGAAGAATCCGGGACTATTTGATCTGGAAACAGGAGAGACAGGGGATACAAGGGAAACAGGGGATCTGAAAAGCAGGGTGGCGTTGGATGTGGTGCTGACAAAACCGGATAGAAAAATTCCGTGTTTTGATTTTCATATCCGGCGGTGCAGTGCGCCGTGTGAGGGGCTTATTAGTCCGGCGGAGTACCAAGAGGAATGCATAGACGGCGTGATGGAATTTTATGGCGGACAATTCGGCAAAGTGGTGGATCGTCTGATTGACCGCATGAAGGCATCCAGGGGCGAGCGCAAATACCAGCGGGCGCTGGAAATTCTGCGTGCGCTGCAATTTATCCGCAGTATGCAGAAGCAGCATCTTATGATTGGCATGGCAGGAATGACGGCCGATGCCATAGGAGTCGTGTGCATGAAGAGGACAGTGCAGATTGCCGTGTTGCAAATACGCGGTGGCAATATTGTGAATGAGGTGGCGGTAAAAATCCGAGGCACAGAAGCCACTATGCATGATGTGTTGCAGACATTTTTGGCCGAATATTATTCGCAGGTTTCGGCGGTGCCGGATGTACTGTTAATGGAACACGATTTACCGCAGATGGATGTGATCAGACAGGTGTTAAACGCCGGGCGGGAGAAGCCTGTGAAAATCGAAAAACCTAAAAAAAAGAGCGAGAAAGCGCGTTTACTTGAACTGGCAAAAGATAACGCGCTTAAAAAGCTGGAAGCGGAACGCATCAAAAGAAGCGTGGTGCAAAAACACGGCGCTCTTCGAGGCATACCAAGTATGTCAGACTGACGGCCGTGCCTTTTAAGGTGCTCAGAATATGATCCGCGTTTCAGATGAGCGCCAACACATCTTCATCCTCCAGCTGTGGAAAATTCTCATACCATTCGCCAACCGAGTGAAAGGGCATGGGATTACGCAGAACAATGACGTCATCGGCTTTTTGGCGCAGGAAGGCCATGGTTTCCATGGGTGCCACGGGAAGGGCGACAATAATTTTCTCGGCGCCCGCTTTACTAATATCGCCGATTGCCGCCAGCATGCTGCCGCCGGTGGCCGCGCCGTCATCTACCAGAATGATGATCTTTCCTTCTATGTCGGGTTGGCTGCGACTGCCGAATATTTCTTTACGGCGGCGGAGCTCGGCCATTTCTTTTTCTATCACCGGTTCCAGGCTTTCCCATGTCAGGCCATACGTGCGCATTAAATTTTCATCCAGATACGTTTCGCCGCCTTCGGCAATGGCGCCGACACCATACTCCGGCTTATCCGGGTGCCCGATTTTACGGACAATGTATGGGTAGGCCGGGACATGCAGTTTATCGGCAATCACTTTTGCCACTGGCATGCCGCCGCGGATCAGACCGAATACCAGCACATTTGGCTGGCCGTTAAAACTTTCCAGCCGGTCCGAGAGAACGTAGCCGGCTTGCTCGCGATCTGTAAAAAGAGGCTCGATCATACATATGCAGTGTACGTATCTGGACGTTTCTGGCCAGCGATCATGACAGATATTTTCATGGCTTGCCGTACATGGATCGCAGCATTTATACGAACCGTTTCGTTTTTTGTGCAGGGAGATGATCAGAAGATTTGTAACATACAGATCAGCTCCATCTCATCGCATAATCGCAAGTGTAATCATAAATATGTATAGCCATTCGCTCTGCTGATTTCTTCATCGCCAATTGGCGATAGTCACTGGAAGATCAGCATATCAGACATACCGGTCAATGGCTTTGTGTAAGGCAAAAAGTGGCTTACCGTCAATGAAGGCTCGCTCAATACTAACGGCTTCGGAGCATGATTTTTATTCTTTTTCCCCTCTTGTCTATGCCCATAAAGTTTCTTTTATCAACCGTGTCGGCCTTGGCCATTGCAACGGCGGTGACGACGGCACCGGTGCTCGCTCAGGTAAGTAGCAGTATGTCTTCCGCATCATCAGTTAGTGCCGCCGTATCCTCCGGGACAATAACAAGCAGTGCAACACAGCCATCATCGGCTGCCAGTATATATTCTGCCCCGGCTTCGGCTGCAGGCGGTGGTGCATCATCCATCTCCGGCGGAGTATCATCCGGCGCGGCTTCTATGAGCACGGGTACTACAGGTTCTTCCAGCAGCGCCATTAGCAGCGCCATGCCGGTCAGTTCGTCCTCGCGCTCCATAATGTCCAGTGCAGGCTTGCCATCCGGTTCAATTTCCAGTGGTGCCGCATCCATGTCGGCAGGTTCTCTTAGTTCACTGTCTTCCTCCTCGCTGTCGAATGCCGGTCTGGCATCGTCGCCTGGTAGCAGTTCGGCTATGAGTAGATCATCAGTAGCAACATCATCGGTCACATCCGGGATCAGTTCCCAGGGTGCCACTTCTTCGCGCATGTCATCCGCTTCGTCATTATCAAGCTCTTCGTTATCCGTTGCTTCGTCGTCAAAAGCTGCGACAGGCTCTTCATCTGTGCTTAAAGTGACATGGACAGATTTGCATGGCGGTCAGCCACAGGCCATGAGCGGAACATATATTGATTTTGAGAAAACGGCCGAAAAGCCGCCGCTCGGCAATGGCAGCATGAAGCTTTTGGTGTTGTCGGGTTCCAATGCCGCGCAATTCCGTTTGTCGAGTTTTAGCGGGACAAAATTATCTGATATTACAGATATGTCTTACTACACGCATGTAGCCAGTGCATCGGGCGGCCTGGTGCCGTACATTATTTTGAATGTGGATCAGAACGGCGACGGAACGATTGATGATCTGCTCTTTTTTGAGCCGTTCTACCAGGACGGCAGCTATGGTCCGTCTCTGCCAAGCCAGGGTGATATTATGGCCAACAGCTGGCAAAAGTGGGATGCCGCGCATGGCGGTTGGTGGTCGGCTTACGGTGATGCCGGTGCCATGCCCGGAACAGGTATTATGACGCTCTCGCAGTACGCGGTTGCGTTTCCAAAGGCCGTTATCGCCAATTCCAGTCTTGGCGGAGGCATACGTATTGCCGTAGGATTTGGTGATACCATGTGGAATAACTCCCTGGCCCATGTGGATGCGCTTACGGTAGGGACGGCCAAGAGCGGCACGGTAACATACGACTTTGAGCCGCTTCTAACAGTCAAGTCAGCCGCCGACTGCAAAAATAACGGCTGGATGCAGCTGGACAGTCCGGCATTCAGCAGCCAGACAGAATGTGTGAATTTCGTTCTGGGAAAGATGAAAAAAAGTCTTAATCAGTAAAGTAGAGTTCGTACGTTCATAGCGAAAAATCCGCGGGCGAATGTCCGCGGATTTTTTATACTCCAGATACAGCGCCATCGGTTGTAATTTTTCGAGTCAGATTTATATCTTGGCGCTTCGCTCACTTTTTGGATACGTGGAATGTCCCTATCCAGCGCAGGCCTGTCATATTGCCTTTTATGCCTTCAGGCTTTACTCTCGGTTCATGTTTGATGTACTTGTTATTGGCGTAGGTGCGGCTGGCTATACGGCTGCTATTTATGCCGCACGCTACAAGCTGAAGACGCTTATCGTAGGTGCGGAGGAAGGTGGTATGGGAATTACGGCAGCGGACGTAGGCAACTGGCCGGGTGAAATAGAAATCCGCGGTCCGGACCTTATGGAAAAGTTTAAAAAGCACGCAACGTCTTTTGAAGAGGTAACGCACAAAATCGGCCGGGTGGAAATGCTGGAAAAAATGGCAGACGGTCATTTTAAGGCCACCATGCAGAACGGTGACATATACGAGGCACGGACAATTATTCTGGCTACCGGTTCCAATAAGCGTCATTTGGGCATACCGGGCGAGAAAGAATTTTCCGGAAAAGGCGTTACGTACTGCGCCACATGCGATGCGTTCTTTTATAAGAATAAAACGGTTGCCGTGCTGGGCGGGGGAGACAGCGCTGTGGAGGGTGCCGCCATTGCCGCGCAGGTAGCGGCTAAAGTGTACCTGGTCCACCGTCGCGATACGTTTCGCGCCGAGCCATACTGGGTGGAAAAGGTAAAGTCCAAAGAAAATGTCGTGTTTGTTCTGGAGCGGAACGTCCTGGAGGTTTTGGGTGAGCAGAAAGTAGCCGGAATCAAGCTGGATAAGGCATTTGAAGGTTCGGATATTCTGGCCGTTGACGGTGTGTTTATTGAAATCGGCTCGAATCCGTCGGTGGATCTGGCAGTACAACTTGGCTGCAGGATTGATGAGAAGGGTTTTATGGATGTGGATAAAAGCATGCGGTCGTCCACGCCGGGCGTCTTTGGCGCCGGGGATGTAACCAACGGCAGCAATTACTTTGCCCAGTTTACGACGGCAGCGGGTGAAGGAGCTACGGCTGCAAATGGTGTATTTAACTACCTGCAGGGCGACCAGCATCATGGCTGGATGCAGGGGGCATGTTAAGGATGTGAATATTGAGGTTTAAGTTTTGAATTGTGATATAATTTGACGAGTGCATCAGTTTAATACGCTTGACATTATTTTATAATTTTGTATTATACAAAAAGTGTTCTTTTTGTATACCGTCTCAAGTTAGGAGTCGATTCATGGCTGATGCTCTTACCAAAGATTGCCTGTCGTTCGCTGTTCGTCCCTCGATGTGGCACATCATCGGCCCGGTCGTCCGCGCGGCCGTCGATGAGTACCAAAACCATCGGCCGGGGATGTTGGAAGATATCATTATCCTGACTGGTGCTGCTACGAGGAAGGACTTCTGCGACCTGAAGTGGCCAAGAGTGGTCTCGTGTGTGGTCTACGCCCATGGTGCCGCGGTGACGGATGGGATCAATCTCCTATTGGAGGACTTTCTCAAGGCCGAGTGGCCGCACGACATCCAGTTCTTCGAGCATGCGACCTGTTCGCGCCCGACGAGGAAACGGTGAATGAACACATTAAGGCGTAAGCCTCTGCCCGGTCATCGCGACCGGGCAGTTTTTTGCATTGGAGTTTATGATTTGTTTGGATCCTCGTACTTAGGATTTCGTATTTTACCCATAATTTTCCCTTGCATCACTTCACAGACCTCACTAAAGTACCGGAACTATGCCACGCGGTGATAGAATCGTTTTTGCCGGCACATGCAAGGGTTCAACCAATAACCCGGATTGTAACAAGCGCACTGCAACCGTGCGTTTGCACCGTCAGAAGAACGGCAAAAGCTGGAAAGACTTCAAATTGGAGAAGTATTGCTCTACGTGCCGGGTAAGGACGGAAGTAAAGTTTAAAGAAGAACGACACAGCAAGTAATCATTCTGAAGATTAGAGTCTTTATGGAGCTTATATTTGGCGTAAGAAAATTCTAAATAATAAATCCTAAATTCTACTATATGGTTTTTTGTTTAGTGCTTAGAACTTAGTGCTTAGGATTTTATCCTCTTGTATAGTGCAGCTATGACAGATAAGTACCGTCAGGCGGCTTCCATGATTGTGCTCCGGCCAAACCAGAGTGCCGGTTCAGCTGAGTCTGCGGAGCCATACGAGCTTCTGTTGCTGCATAAGCCGCGCCGGAATGATGCCTGGCAGTTGCCACAAGGCGGGTTGGAACAAGGTGAAAACGTAGAGCAGGCTGCCTTACGGGAGCTGGAGGAAGAAGCAGGTCTTACCGGCTGCACGGTTATCGGCCAGAGTGCCAAAGTGTACTGCTACAATTTTCCATCGTCTTTCCGGCGTTTCCGGCCGGATGACATCTGCGGCCAGCAGATTGGTTATATTTTCGCATTGGCGCCGGACCATGCACGCATTCGCGTAGATGAAAAAGAAATTGACGGTCATGTGTGGATTACCCCGTCCCGTTTGCCGGAATTTGTGGAGCGGAGAGAGTATTTACAACTCATGAAGGAATTGGTGGAAGAAGCACTCGCGCTTTTGCCGGCGGGGCCGGGTCATGGATCACCGCAGGCAGCCGTCTGATAGACAGAATATTCTTGTTGCATTTCCCTCTCTTGTCGTGCGTCTCCATACCCTTTCGCTTGAGCAGTTTCGTAACTATCCGTCCCTTACGCTGGATCTGTCTTCTTCGGACAGGCATCTTTTTATCGGTTCCAATGGCAGCGGCAAGACGAATATTCTGGAAGCCATTTCCGTCTTATCACTCACTAAATCCGCTTTGGGAATAGATGAAGAACACCTTATGCAGTGGGGGAGCGCGCATTATCGCGTGAAAGGACTTAGCCGGACGGATACCGGCGAGGATGTCATGCTGGAAACGGTATCGCAACTGCAGCCGCGCAAGCAGAAAGCCTGCTTTGTGAATGATGTCCGGGTACAGGCATCTGCTGTTATTGGCCGGTTACCCATCGTGCTGTTTTTACCGCAGGATTTGCAGCTTTTTTCCGGACCGCCGGCAGAACGGCGACGGTTTGTGGATCAGTTGCTATCGCAGGTGTCATCGGAATATTTCCAGGCGTTGTCGGATTACCTAAAGTTTGTAAAGCAGCGCAATGCTTTGCTTAAATCCATTGCGCAGGGGGCATCGGTACCGGCGGATTTGGATACCTGGGATGAGCAGCTGGCAGAGCGGGGGAGTATTGTCACACTTGCGCGCCTGGAGCTTATGGAGACCTTTAGCCTGGCGCTGGTGGATGAGTTGCGGACACTTGGCGAGCACTGGACAGACGTCAAGATTGTCTACGAGCGGTCATCCGATTCCCATACGCGTGCCGATATTGCGGCGGACATCCGCTCGGCGCTGCGTTCCACCCGGGATCGTGATATTTTGCTGCAATCCACGTCCGTCGGTCCGCATCGTGACGACTGGTATATTACAGCCGAAGGCCACCCGCTCGCCACATTCGCATCCCGCGGCCAGCAGCGGGTATCGGTTCTGGCGCTGTTATTTTTGCAGGCATCGTTTGTGGAACTTAGAAGAGGCGAACGGCCGCTTATTCTGCTGGATGATGTGTTCTCCGAACTCGATGACTCGCATCAGGAAGGAGTGCTGAACGCCTTTGTGGATCATCAGGTGTTCATAACCGGTACGCATTTGCCGAAGAATATGGAAAAAGCACAGGTATGGAACGTAACAGAGGGCGAAGTTTTTCTGGCACAGTAATTTCTATGGGCGGCGTAAGATTTATCTTCGGAAGCGTTCATAGGCAGGCACTAAAATAATGTATAGCGTCAGGCTGAGAACCAAACTTTACATTCCACTATATTTTTTGGAATGTGGAATGTAGTGCCTGGAATTTATATGTCTCTATGCACGGCTCCGTACACTGCCAGTGCCAGTGCATCCGCCGCATCATCCGGTTGAGGAATTTCTTTTAATTGCAAAAGCCGGACCAGCATTTCCTGCACCTGGCGCTTGTCGGCTTTGCCGTCGCCGGTAATGGCTTGTTTGAGTTGTAACGGTGTTGCCTCCAGGAGCGGAATTTTCTGCAGTTCTATCGCCAGTAAAATGATGCCGCGGGCCTGCGAAACATCCATGGCAGTCTTCACATTGGTCTCAAAATAGAGCCGCTCCACCACGGCCAGGTCCGGTTTCACTTCCTGCAGAAGCGCGGTTAGATCGGTAAAAATTTCGGCCAATCGTTCGGAAGCGGGCAAACCGGCTTTTGTCCGAATGGTCAGCCATTCTTCGGCCTGCAGATGGTGGGGCGAATCAGATACCAGAATGCCCACGCCTACCGTAGCCAAACCCGGATCTATTCCTATAATACGCATGGCATCAGCTTTGCGGTATCGGCTATTCCATGCAATGGCTGTGGCGTATCCAATTGTTGAAAATAATGCGTTTTTATGCTATTATAAGACGAAATATACATTTTCCCGCCGTATGAAACACACACACAAACACTTTCTCGTCGCACCGCTATTTGCCGCTCTGGTTTTGGCAACCGTCATAACGCCTGCTTTTGAAGTTCAGTCTCTCACGGCATCGGTTTTACAGGGGGAGTACGTTGTCGGGCGCAATGATCAGCTTTTGTCTTTCCCGGATAGTGTCCGCTTGCTGGCTGCGAAGGATACGACTATCAGCATGAATAAAGAGCAGCTGTTTCTGGTACAGGGAACCGCACTTATATACGGAAAATCTCTGGTTCATATCCACACGGGTTCCGCCGATATAGAAGGTTTGCACGGTGGTTTTTCGGTAACGTCCGATGCCAACTCGCTCACCATTGTAGCGCTCACCACACCGGTGCTGGTGACGATTGGCCGGCAACGGACAATGGTACCCGCCGGTCGCCAGTGGAAGACACCTGTGCAGTATTTGCCGGGAATGGATGAAGGACTCAGTCAGTGGCTGGCTGCCCGCCGGACACACCCGTTGCCCGTCTCATTTTTGGCGGAACAGCTTGTCCGTTTGCATACGTTATCCGATATGTCTGACACTCTGGCAGCTGTGTCCATGGCACAAGAGCAGCAACAGGTATTTGCGCAGCTGCAGGCGGCCCTTGGTTCCATTACAACGTTACACGAGTTGGTGCGTTCCATTGATGTGCAATCGGATATTCTAAATACGCCGTCATTTGCCGGCCATCTTGCCGCCTTGCTTCCCGTAGCCAGTGCTCCTGCACAAAAAGAATTAATCGCCGTTCTAAGCCGTCAGTCGGATTTTTGGCTTCTGGCTTCCTTTCATGCGGATTTTTACGACACGGCCTGGCTTCAGCCTGCATCGTTGGCTGCTCATAGGGAAGATGAGTTTTTGCGTCTGATTTTCTTTCCCGAAGCCGATGCCTTCCGCAAGGAAAGTGCCCCAAGCGTGCATGCCCGTTTTGAGTCCGATCTGCAGTACTTTTTGCAGGCAGACAATGCGCCGGCCGCTATGACCCAATTATTTACGACCGTACTCCAGGAAGCCGTTGATTCATTGCATGCCCGCGGCTACCCGTACCGGGAAGCATTGTACAATAAAGACATTGTGCAGTTGTCATCCGGCTACCTGCCGGAGGAGGAGCATACTGTTGCGCCGGAGGTACAGGAAGAATCAGTACCTTCCGCAGGCGCTGTGTCTGCCGCATCTTCCAGTGTTCCCGTATGCGCACCGAAGAAAAGTTCAGCCGAACAATTGGCGGCTGTAAAGACTCTGCTTTCGCAGTGGAACGCGCTTCTTACCGTTCACACGGTTATTTCGGCTACAAATTTAAGCGTTATAAGTGTGCAGAGTGTCGTCATTCCATCCGCATCATCGGGCGATCATTTGTATAATTTTGACGTAGATGTGAGCTGTGGAAAAGTGCTCAGGATTCAGAAAGAAGGCGTTGATCAGCCGTATGCCTTAACAGTGGAGCAGTTTTGGGCGTGGGCGAAGTAATCCGCGGCTATCAGCGGATTATTATTTTGTCATACTGCTCATCCATAAACGTATTCTGGTAGTGCACAATTGCCAGGTGATCAATGGTAAGCGAGCCGATGGTAAAGCCCTGCAGTGATTCACAGGTAGCTTTCACAGCCAGCCGGTCGGATGCCGACAAGCCGGGACGCAGCCTGCCGAGGGTAATTTTTTTTGTCCGGCTCCCGAATTTTTCCTGGCTAAAACCGGTAATGGAACTGATGGCATCCCGCAATTCTTCCAGCTTGGGCGAATCCGAAACCCGAATGGACACAGATCCCATCCCCAGTACGCCAATACCCTGTAAGTCCAAAGTGAATGTTCCAACGGCATGCAGCGCTTCTTCCAGGCAACTTATCTGGCTCTCGCGGAGCGGCCACGCATCGGCACCGTAGTCGCCGGGCGTGAGCAGTCCATAGACAGAAAAGTGAAATGCCTCGGGTTGTTTGCGCCATTCTATGGTTGCACTGCTGCCATGGGCGGCCAGCGTACGATCCACCGCTTTCTGGGCAATGGTCATGCTTTCTACCAGTGCCTGCGGCAGGGGACAGCCGACAATGGCGGAAATGCCGGGCCGTTGCAGCATGTCTTTCTGCTGATTCCGTTCCAGATTTTGGTTGATACGCTCAATAGGCAATGTCCAGAATTCATTGGTCCGTACCGCTGCATCAAAATGGTTAAAGGTCATGGGGCAGGATGATAGCACGAAAATAGAAAAAGAGTTTCACGATTGTGGGCAATAGCTGAGAATATTTTCAATTGATTGCTTCGAAGTGGATTTTGGAGTTCTTTATATTAGTTTTTGTGATTTCGGTAGCGCATCATGGCTGTTTACTGAGCTGCCAAACATCTATCAGGCGATTCGCGATATTCGTATTCTATGGGCACAAATCGTATAGATCAATTATATAGGGAAACCTAGTCGCTACATTGCTGCAGCGACTAGGTATGGCTTCACATGATATTGGGCTACTGAATCATTTAGTGACGGGCTCCATCTTCGTATCGAACGGCTCCATATGAATTGAGCCATCAGCGTAAAAAGGCATTGCCTTCCTGAAAGCGCTTTTGACTTTTCCACTAATTTTATGAGCCTCTATTAATGAAATATTGCCGTTCATCTGAATATGGATATCCACATAATATTGCGTGCCCCTACGGAGAACGCGTAGTTTTTCAACCGTCTGCACTTCCTTTACAGACAAAGCTGCTTTATGGAATGTATCTACAATATCCTGAGAGGGCATGCGGTCCATGAGCTCATTAAGTGCGGGGAGCAGTAAGAGAATAGCATTAATAACAATGACAAAAGCTGCAATGAGCGATGCCCAGTCATCCGCAGACTCCCATCCGCGTCCTCCTATGATAGCAATGGAAATACCAATAAAAGCTGCTCCCGAGCTAATTGCATCACTGCGGTGGTGCCATGCATCCGTCTTTACTACCTGGCTGCCTGTTTCCTTTCCAACGGCAGACACCCGGCGGAACATAAATTCCTTTATCAAGATGACGATAAGCAGAACAGCAAGAGTATAAGCCGCAGGTGATTCATGAGGGATAAGTGCTTCGTGGATAGCGGAGAAGGCTGTAAATACAGCCATCCCCACAAGAGTCAGCGAAACAGCTGCAGCTGCAATGGCTTCTGCCTTACCATGGCCGAATGGATGATCGTGGTCAGGCGGGGAGGCAGAAACTTTCAAGCCTCCTAATACAAAGATGGAAGATATAATATCCGTACTTGATTCAATGCCATCGGCAATAAGCGCATAGGAATGGCCAAAGATACCAGCGGTAAATTTTCCTGCAGCCATTGCAAAGTTCACTGCCAGCCCCATCTGAGTTGAGCTAATGCTGCGGTCAGTAGTCTTCATGAATGAAGTCTGTTTCATACAGGCCGGGTTTGTAAACCTTTCTTCTGGATATTTTATATCTAATATTTTTTAGCCGGCTCGTAAGAACCTTATGCGATAGCAAGAAGCGGTATAATTACTATAAAGCGACGCTTGTATGTTTTCCCAGATAAGATGTAGAAAAAACTGCTTCCAAAAAAGCGTTGATACAGGCAGGAATTAGTAAATCTTTTTCTTTTGTACAAAATATAAAACAACCATAGCTACAAGAAGAGTGGCGATTGAGACAATGCTCCAAAATAGAATCGGATTATTTTCTTCCAGCTTATGACCTGCCTCTAATTTCTGATAAGCTTCGTGCCCCAGTAATTTTTCTTCGGCAGCCTCAATTTCTTTATGGGCTTGCGATGACTTTTCACTGGATACAGTATCTTGCTGAGCTTGTTCCTGTTGTTCATGTGCTTTCGTATGATCCTCTTCGGCAGATGAAGAAATTGGATGCGCAAATCCAAGTAAAAGAATAAAGAAAGTGATAGTGGTTAGTTTTTTCATTTTAGAAAGAAAGGAGAACTATTAAACGAAAGAAAATAGCGGATAAGAAAGGGCATCAGCTGAAGGCTTATTGTCATTAAAGCTATGTCTGCATTCTCTATTTTGGTGGGCGATAATGGACTTGAACCATTGACCTCGACATTATCAGTGTCGCGCTCTAACCAGCTGAGCTAATCGCCCTTGGTGTGTAAAATATAGTACGGCTTGCCCAACGAAGCCCAGAGGCGAATTTGGGAGCAGAAGGAGGGTACGAATGTTTGCCGGACAGGTCAATAGTTATTATTGCTGGATTCCGGACCTGGCCGCGTCCACTTTCTGCTGTACCAGTATATCAGAATGCTGCTTATAGCAGGTTTTTAGGTCTGTTAATGGCGTGCCGGCGTCCATGCATTCCTGCATTGCCTGCTTGCGTACACTGTCCACGTATCCACGAATTGCGTCCGCCTGGCGCTGGCTGACGTCTTTTTTAGCGATTTTTACGAACTTAGGCTGAACTTTTGCCACTGCTTCTTTGGCAGCCTGAGCTTTTATTTTATTCTCCTGCACCTTTTTGTAACTGGTGGCGGAAGCAAAAGAAGGTGAGAGTAAAGACAGGGAAATAAGGAAAGAGAGCAGAATTTTCATGGAGGAGAGGGGAACATGCCGATTGTACGATGAAATACTTCAAAGCCATAGGAAATACCCGGCTTCCCGGTTGCGGTTCCGGCAGAATAGTCGGCCAGCTACTTCTTGTAGATTTCCGTCACGCTCATGCCGCTCTCTATGTGTTTGATTACTTTGGCCAGAAGCGGAGCGATGGACAGAACGACCAGTCCTGGAAAGGCATTTGCATCATTGGGGATACTGTCCGTTACCACAACCTCTTTAAATGCAGCCTGCGTAAGCCTTTCCGCAGCCGGGCCGGAGAAAACGCCGTGGCTGGCGGCGGCGTAGACATCCGGGTGGGCACCGCGGGCAATGAGTGCGCTTTTGGCGGAAAGGAGTGTACCGGCCGTATCGATGATATCGTCAAACAGAATGCAGGTTTTGCCTTGTACATCACCTACCACTTCCAGTACTTCCGTCTGATGATGACCGGGGCGATTTTTATGCAGAATAGCAAGTTCGGCGCCAATGCTGTCGGCCAGACGCTTGGCCCGCTTGGCCCCGCCAACGTCCGGTGCAACTACCACTGGCGACGTAAGATTCTTGGATGCAAAGTAATCGGTAAAAATGGACCGGCCGGAAAGTGCATCTGCCGGAATGGAGAAGAAGCCCTGAATCTGATCCGAATGAAGATCCAGAATCATGACATGGTCGGCGCCCGATACTTCCAGCAAGTGAGCCATTAACTGTGCCGAAATAGGTTCGCGCGGTTCGGCTACCCGGTCCTGACGCGCGTAGGGCAGGTGCGGCATAATGACATGTACCGTACGGGCAAAGCTGAGCTTGGCTGCCTGGCACATGAGGAATAATTCCATACTGTCTTCATTCGGATTGCGCGTGCCGGTTTGCAGAATATAGACGTCGCGCCCGCGGATGGATTCATCAAATTTTACATAGCTTTCACCGCAGCTGAATTTTTTGATAGTCACGGCACCAAGTTCTGTGTTCAATTCCTTTGCCAGAGCTTTGGCCAGTGCCGGGTGTGATGAACCTGCAAATATGTGCATATTGTTTCTATTATACTCTTTTTAAGCTGAATTTGCACCTGATTTACGGAGCGTGTGGAATGCATGACGCAGTATGTGTCATTTTACCATGTGCTCCTTGTCACCTGCTATATGTCTCGGTTGTATCTCCCGGCATTCCCGTGCATTATTCATGCTATGCAGCTTCGTTTTACCACGGTTCTTGGCACGGCAGTTGTAGATGAAACGACACAGGAGGAGCTGGGCGTACTGTCGGGCATTCTTATTCACCCGGACACGGGGAAAATTGAAGGCTTTTTTGTAGCTGTAAAATCGTTTTTTCATAGCGAGTACTTGTTTCTTTCGGTGCTTGATATCCGTTCATGGGGGTTGCGCGTGCAGGTGGCGAATCATAACGCCCTCAGCCCGTTCGAGGACCGCGTCCGTCTGCAGCCATTACTGGAAGATCAGCGTACTATTTTGGGCCAGCGCATCCGGACGGAAAGCGGTGTGAATATGGGCCGCTGCAAAGATATTCAATTTGATACCAGGTTTTTCCAGATTGAATGGCTGTTCCCGAAAAAGTGGGGCCGCTGGCGCATACCGTTTCCGCTGGGTGAAATTATTGAAGTCCGGCGTGACGCTATCATTATCAAAGATCAAAAACCGGTAAAAGCCGGGACCGAACCGGTGGAGCAGCCGGCCATGTTGAAGATGCCGGATATAGCGTAGCAAGTGAGTAATTTGCCAGCCGTCGCTCTTTAAGAGCTATGGCCGGTAAATACCTGCGGGTCATATATAAAAATGAAATAAAAAAGCGCGACCGGGGCCGCGCTTTCATTGAATGCTTAACAAGATTAACCAACACCCAGGAAGCCGGGGACAGTGCCGGTAACGAAACCGACAATAACACGGGCGAACAGAATGACAATGAGACCGATGACGACGTAGAGGATTGTCTTCTTGGCCTTCTCCCTCTGTTCTTCTTCGCCCTGCGATACAATGAGGCGGATACCGGCGATGATGATAAAGATGACAGCGATCAGACCCATAAGGTCCAGTACAAAGGTGAGAATTTTGACGATGGTCTCCTTGATACCTGCGGGACCTGTAGTGCTACAGGGAGGAATACCGGGGATATTTTCACCACAAGGATCCAGTGCATTGCCTCCGCCAACAGTGGCGGCAAAAACCGTAGAAACTCCGGTAAGCATGGCCGATGCAGCCATGAAGCTCCGGTAAGAAATTTTTTCTGAGAGAGTCATGAGAAAAAGAGGGGAATTGGGACTATTGTTACTGATAGGTAGTACTGCTCGCAAGGAATACGGGGAAAGCAGCGGGGGACTGATATGGAAAAATGTGATGCTATAGTACTATTGTGGGCTTAGTAGGTAGTAGTAAGTAGTACGATTATGTACTGTGTTTTATTTTTAGGATCGGTTGCTTAAAAATCCTACGCCAATGAGCAGGAAAGCGGGCAGGGCAAACCAAAGATCCTGGTTTAAGATCATGAGTTGCATGAGCTGGCTCTGTTGGATGAGCGGCGAGACAGCGGCGCTTTGAGCCAGTGCCATATCCAATAATGGCACGCCGGCTACAAAGGTGAGCAGTGTGGAAATCAGCAGGCCGGCGGTGGCAAAACCGAAAATACCGGTGAGTGCGCCATTGATAATGCTGCTTTCCTCTTTAAGGTAGACCACCTGCACGCCGCCGCGAACGGCCAGAAACAGAATAATGACAACAAAGAAGAAGAGTTTGATCATGGAAATGATCTGCGTGTTCATGATCAGGCCGAACGTAGACCAGATAATTTCCAGATCCGCATTGAAACGCAGTAGTAAACTGCCAATGCCCTGTACGGCTACAATGGCAATGTATGTGCCCAGAATAATCTTTACCGCCTCTTTTTTCCCTATAATAAATGTATAGGTCATAATGAGGGCAAAGAACACGATGATGAACAAGTCCCAGCTAAGCGTGACGTACATATGGAGGATTTTAGTGATGTGCTTTGGTTTATGCTAATAATGGCACTTGTTTGGTTGTCATTTTGGTTTACTAGTTGATTGGTTAATTGGAGCTTCTCATAGCTATCCAATCAACCATTTAACCAATTAGCTAATCAACTTTATTTTATATCTGTTCACTTCCAAGGTTTTCCCCCACAATACCTCTCCTATGAGACATGGTTTTCTCCTCATCGATAAGTCCGTTGGCCCTACCAGCCACGATATTGTGGGGCAGGCGCGGCGCGTATTGCACGAAAAAAGCATTGGGCACCTGGGTACGCTGGATCCGGCGGCTTCGGGTTTGATGGTTCTGGCCGTGGGCAAAAAGGCGCTTAAAGTTGTAGAGCTTTTTGTGGGTCTGGATAAAGAATACGAGGCGGCCGTGAAGCTGGGCGCCGTGAGTTCCACGTATGACCGTGACGGCATTATTGATGAATCCACTGTTCCCATGGGTTGGACTGTTCCGGAGGAGGCGATTGTGCGCCGGACGATAGCAGACCGGTTCACGGGAACAATTTCGCAGGTGCCACCGGCGCATTCGGCAGTGAAGATTGATGGCCGGCGGGCGTATGACATGGCGCGCAAAGGGCAGGAAGTCATTATTGCTCCGCGCGAGGTGACTATTCTGGAATGCAGTGTTTTGAATTACGCCTACCCGCAGTTGGATCTGCGTATTCGTTCCAGTTCCGGGACATATATCCGGTCTCTGGCGCACGACTTGGGACAGGTGCTGCACTGCGGCGGTTATCTGGCCGCTTTGCGACGGACCAAAGTGGGAGCCTGGACTGTAGCCGATGCCGTCCAGTCCGATGCCGTTACCTGGTCGGATGTTTTTCCGCTGAAAGAAGTACTGGCAGGGCTGCCGCGTTTGGATGTGTCTGATGATGAATACCAGAATATGCAGCACGGCAAAGATCTGCCGTATACGATTGATGCACTCACTATCGCCTGGCATGCAGGCTTACCGGTTGCCGTACTGGAGCATGGTAAGCAGGAGGGGACGGTGCATGCGAGGAAAGTGTTTTAAGGGAAAGAGACATAAACGATGCATGAACATTTTTCTTGTTTTGTTTGTCTCACTTGCTTCTCTTATGTTTGATGTACTCGTACACCGGTGGCAACAGCGACAGTGCAATAATAGCCAGAATGACGTACGAGAAATTTTTCTCCACGCTGGGGATAGTGCCAAAGAAGTAGCCGCTGCCAAGAAATAGACCTACCCATAGGATGCCGCCGACAATATTGTATGTAATGAACGTTGTGTAATTCATGGCGCCAATACCGGCCACGAACGGAGCGAATGTACGGATAATAGGAATGAACCGCGCAATAATAATAGTTTTGGTTCCGTATTTTGCATAAAAGTCCTGCGCTTTTTGCAGGTGATCCGCGCGCAACCACTTATGGTTCCGGGTAAAGACCTTTGGGCCGAGCGCCCGGCCGATAGCGTAGTTCATCGTGTCGCCCAGAATGGCTGCCGCTGCCAACAGAATAAAAAGAACTACAATATTGAATGATCCTTTGGCGGCAAATGTCCCGGCTGCGAATAGTAAAGAGTCACCGGGAAGAAACGGCATAATGACCAGGCCGGTTTCTACAAGGATAATCAAAAATAACAGTGCATATGTCAGAGCCCCATATTGGGCAATGACTGTTTCCAGGTGTTTATCCAAATGCAAGAAGAGATCGACGAGAATGGAGAGGAAGTGCATGGGAAATATGAAAAATAAGTGATTGCATGGTACTGGTTTACGGTAGATGCCGACAGGGTGTTTATTTGTATCAAATTGATTTTTTCTTCAAAAGCTCTATTTTCTGCGCCCGCGCCCATCGCTTTACCTCATATTCCCGTTTCCGCGCCTCGGATAATGTCTCATATTCTTCTGAATAAATAATCTTCACCGGCCGGCGGCTGCGGGTGTATTTGGCGCCCGTTCCATCATTGTGTTTTGCCTCTCTGGCCGCAAGATCCAGACATGTGCCGCTATAGAGCGTTTTGTCGCGGCAACGGGCGATATAAAAGAAATGAGGCATAACCGCATTCTACCGCACACGCATACAAAATTCTTATTGTGGAGCAGTGGCTCTGTTTGCTATTGTCTGCACCTCCACAAGGGTTATATACAAATGGGACAGTAGCTCAGTGGTAGAGCAGTTGCCTCTTAAGCAATTGGCCGCGGGTTCAAATCCCGCCTGTCCCACCATCCTTCGCGCAGCGAAGGATGCCGTCCGTAGTTCCTGAGCCTAAGTATATCATTCATTTCCGAAACTGCTGCGCTACGAATGGCGAGCCATCAGGAACGATGGTTTATTTACATGCCGTTATATTACCACCTTAAAAAATAGATCCCAAAACTCACAACTCAAGCTTCGAGACTCGCGTCTATTCATCCTCGTCCTCGTGCTCATCTTTCAGACAATGTTTCTGAATGGTCTTCCAGTCGTAGGGGAACTTGAAGGTTTCCACGGCGCGGACAATGGCGGCAAAGCAAAGCCAGGGATTTTCTTTGGTATAGATGAAGGAGTTTCCGCTTTCCTCGACAGGGTTATAATCTTCCAGAATTGTCTGCGGAAGTGAGACGGGGATAACGGCATGGGTAAGACATTGCAGTATATCTTCCCTGGTTGGGTCACCGAAGAAGATGGCCATATCGGAGGCGGCCATCATTTTGCGGATACCGGTTTCATCATGCGGGACAATGTGCACGCGGTGTGATTCCTCATTTGTCAGTTTCGTAAACAGCGCGCCATAATCAGCTGTGCCTTTGCCCAGGATAAGAAGCTGAATGTTCTGGCTCAGAATTCCGGGTAAAGCCGCTTTCATCAGCTCGCCGCCAAGCGCATCTGTCATACCCAGTGGCAGACAAAGCAGTGGAACTTTCGGTTCCTTTGGCCAACCACACTCCATTTGCATGGCGAGCTTGGTTTGCATTTTCTGCTCCAACGGGCCGGGGACTTTCTTGGAAAGGGAAGCGTGCATGAATGTGTGTGGGTTTTGATATGAAGATATTAGGTTATTATAGCGGAAAATTGACGGCCACGGTAGTCAGCACTTATTGACAATATATATGTATATTATTAAATATAATTGTCGTGAAAACCAGAAAAATAGACGCTCCATTCTTGTCCTTTTTCCAGAGGTAGAGCATTCTACGCCTATGCGACAGCATCTTGTGCTTATTGATGGCCACCACCTTATGTATCGGGCTTTTTTTGCCATTCCGCGCACTATGCAGACATCCGGAGGAGAGCTGACAAATGCCGTGTTCGGCGTGGCGTCCATGCTGCTGACGATTATAAAAATGGAGCAGCCGGACAGCCTGGCCTTTTGTTTTGATGCCGGCGAGGCGACGTTTCGGCATCAGGAGAATGCAACGTATAAAGACGGCCGCGCCACGACACCGGATGAATTTTATACGCAGATCCCGCGGATTCTGGAGCTTATAGACGCCTTCGGTTTCAGGCATGTGGCCGATGCGCAGTATGAAGCCGATGATTTTTTGGGTGCCTATGCCTGTCAGGCGGCAGAAGACGGCATGCGCGCCACTATTGTAAGTGGCGACCGTGACTTGTTTCAGATGGCATCGGAGCATATTCGCATTGCCATACCGCATAAGGCGTATCAGCAGGCGGAGTACCTGGGGCCGCAGGAGATTCTGGCCAAGTATGGCGTGCGGCCGGATCAAATTGCTTCGTATAAAGGTCTTACCGGCGACAGCTCGGATAATCTGCCCGGTGTTACGGGCATTGGTCCCAAGACTGCGTCCGGGCTTCTGCAGCAGTATGGAACATTGCAGGGTATTTATGATCACATAGAGGATGTAAAGCCGACGGTACGTGAAAAGCTGCTGCGGGATAAAGAGCAGGCATTCTTTTGTGAGCGCATGGCCACCCTGGTGTGTGATTTGCCATTGCCGTTGCCACTGGAGGAATTGGCATTGCAGACTATTCCGGTTGATGCGGCACATGCGCTGTTTGAGGAGCTGGAATTTACCATGCTTTCCCGTCGCCTGGATTCGCTGTGTAAAACGCCTTACGGACTGGCTCATTTCCAGGTGTCTGATACGGAAAAAAAGAAAGTGGAAGCGGCATCGCAGCTGTCGTTGTTTTAGGGAGGGGCAACAGAAGCGGGAGACGCAAGAGAGGTGCAGAAAACCATTGTGTCTTCTGTGCTCCTGTTTTCTTTCTCAAGAACATACAAATCACGTGTTTTCTATTTTCTTCATAAATATTGCCAGTAAGTTTTTTTGCTGATGCGTCATGGAGTTTTTTCTTATGATCACAAATGATGAACAGTGTTATTTTGCATGCATTCTGTTGAATACTTTTTTTGGTTTATGCTTTCGTATGGCGCTAAAAATTGAGTAGTTCTTGTGAACATACAATGAGTATCTGTATACCAAACGTAGTCAAAGCGCTCTTGCACACAAGTTTCTTCGGAGATTAGACTGATTCAGATTTCACTTTTTGTGATCAGCTCTCCATCCGCTCTCTTCTCTTACTTCACGATCCCATTCCATCGCCATGCCAAAAGAACGCGTTCTCGCCAGTCTTGATATAGGAAGTTCTAAAATTCGGACCGTTATTGCTGTCGTTGACGGTGAAAAACAGGTGGAGCGTGTTCCAAGCGTTATTGGTGTCGGCGTATCGCCGTCACTGGGTATGCGCAAGGGGCATGTAATTGATGTTGAAGAGCTCATCCATAATATCATCTCTTCCCTGGAAGACGCCGAGCGGATGGCTGGCGTTCCGGTGAACCATGTATTCGTGGGTATGAGCGGTTCGCATATTGAGTCATTTGACAGCCGCGGCGTCATTGCCATTTCCGGTTCGGAGATTTCCATTGAGGATATTATGCGCGTTTTGGAGGCGGCTCAGGCTGTGAGTATTCCGCAGAATCGTCGCATTTTGCATATTGAACCAAAATCATATGCTGTAGACGAACAGCGTGGTATCAAAAACCCGACCGGCATGACCGGTATTCGTCTGGAAGTGGAGGCGCACATTGTGACCGGTCACATTCAGCATGTGAAGAATATAGAGAAGTGCATAGATCAGGCCGGCGTGGATATAGATGCGCTGGTGCCTGCCACTATTGCCGCACCGGAAGCAACGCTTACCAAGCGTCAGAAAGAATTGGGCGTGGTGTGTATAGATATTGGTGCCGGTTGTACGGGTATTACGGTGTTTGAAGAGGGAACTATTTTGCACTCGGTCAATCTGCCAATCGGTGGCGAGAGCGTGACATCGGATATCGCTATCGGGCTCAGGACTTCTATAGATACGGCGGAGAAGATTAAGATTGAGTACGGTTCCGTACTGCCTACCGAAATGAATGAACGTGACATGATTGATCTGTCATCGGTAAGCAAAGTGGATACGCAGACCATCAGCCGTCGCTACATGGCGGAAATTATGCAGGCCCGTTACTACGAAATTTTCTCGCTGGCCAAAGCGGAGCTTACGCGCTTGGGCAGAGCAGGAATGTTGCCTGCAGGAGCGGTGCTTACGGGTGCTGCCGTCAAGGCGCCCGGTGTTATCGATTTAGCCCGTGATGTTCTTGGGCTGCCGGTCCAGATGGGCTTTCCGGTGGATATTGGCGGTGTCATAGAAAAGGTGGACGACCCGGCATATGCCACGGCGCTTGGAACACTTATCTGGGGTATGCGTGATGATGAGAACGCTGTTCGCGGCAGTTCTTTCCAGATGAAGCGTGCTGTGAAACAGGTAAGTTCCTGGCTTAAAAGTTTATTCCCTTAGGCGTTTTTCCGCCCTGGCGGATAACTCCACACTATATCTTTCCCACTGATTTTCTCCCCCCTCCCATGTCCGATACTTTTCGCTCTCTCTTCTCTGGCTCAAAAGGCACCGGCGCCGGTGGCACGCGCGGTGACGATACATCCGGCTCCGGCCGCGAAGTGCGCCCCGATGTTTTGCCCGGTGCGGTTATCCGCGTTTTGGGAGCCGGTGGCGGTGGAGCCAATGCTGTTGCCCGTATGATCCAAGGGAAAATTCAGGGTGTTGAGTTTATTGCCGTCAATACAGACGTGCAGGCGCTTTACAATAACCCGGCGCAGAAGAAAATCACGATTGGCCGCGGAACCACGCGCGGGCTTGGCGCCGGTGCCAACCCGGAAATAGGCAAGCGTGCCGCCGAGGAAAGTATGGAGGAAATCAAGGCTGCCATAGAAGGAACAGACCTGCTCTTTATTACGGTTGGCCTGGGTGGCGGTACGGGTACGGGCTGCGTTGCTGTTATTGCCGAAGCCGCCCGCAGCATGGGTATACTAACTGTTGCCGTCGTTACCCGTCCGTTCAGCTTTGAAGGCTTCAAGCGCAAGAAGCAGGCTGATGAGGCACTGGAGGCACTCAAAGGAAAAGTAGATACGTTGATCACTATTCCGAATGATAAGATTTTGTCCCTTATTGATAAGACGACACCGCTCACCGAGGCCTTCCAGGTGGTGGATGAAGTCTTGAAGCATGCCATTGAGGGCATTTCCACGCTCATCACCGTTCACGGTATCGTGAACGTCGACTTTGCCGACGTGAAAGCCATTATGCAGGATGCCGGTACGGCACTCATGGGTATCGGTTACGGAACAGGCGATAACCGCGCCGCCGAGGCCGCCCGCGCAGCTATCGATAGCCCGCTTTTGGAAACCAGCATTACCGGCGCGCAGGGAATTCTGTTCAACGTTACCGGTGGAAACGATCTCTCCATGTACGAAGTGGATGAAGCAGCCCGCATTATTACGGAGGCCGCCGCACCGGAAGCGAACATTATCTTTGGTGCCGTTATCGACGAAGCGTACACCGGCCAGGTAAAAGTGACGGTGGTAGCAACCGGGTTTGACGAAGCCGCCATGCAGAGCAGCCAAATGGCCAGCCCCGCCCAGCGTATTGTGCAGAATAACTTCTCCCGTCCCAGTGATCAGCGTCAGGAGCCTTCCCGTTCTTCCCGCTCACAGGAAACAACATATAAATCTTCCGCCCTGGATTTGGACGAGCAGGAACTGGAAGTGCCGGCGTTTATGCGCAAGCCTCTTAGTAAATAATTACGTTAGTTCGTTGGTTGGTTTGTTCGTTTATAGTTAAGGACCGCGAGTGATTGCGGTCTTTAACTATATTTACATTTTGATCCTGGTATATTGAAACGATTAACGAGCCAACGATAAACCAATCAACTAATAGTGAATGGCGACACATACGCCGCCTTCTCGCCAAGCTCTTCTTCTATGCGCAGCAGTTCGTTGTATTTGCACACGCGGTCGGTGCGGGAGAGGGAACCGGTTTTGATCTGACCGGTTTGCAGGCCTACTGCCAGGTGCGCAATGAATGTGTCTTCGGTCTCGCCACTGCGGTGGCTGACAACCGCATTCCAGCCGTTTTTCTGGGCCAGCTGAATGGCGTCCACTGTCTCGGAAATTGTGCCGATCTGGTTTACCTTGATAAGGACGGCATTGGCGGCTTTTTTCCGGAGTGCTTCTTCAATGCGTTTTACGTTTGTTACCAGTAAATCATCACCCACAATTTGCGTATGCGCCGATGCGGCCAGAAGGGAAGCGAAGCCGTCCCAGTCGTCTTCGCTGTGGCTGTCTTCCAGGCTAATGAGCGGGTACTCGCGCATGAGTTCCTGGTAGTAGGCGGTGAGTTCGGCGGAAGTCAGTTTTTTGCCGTCCACATTGTATGTTCCATCGGCATAAAATTCGGACGCGGCGGCATCGATACCGAGTTTTACACGGCCCGTGTAGCCGGCTGCATCAATGGCCTGCATAAGGAAGGCGAACGCCTCTTTGCTGTCTTTAACGTGCGGGGCGAACCCGCCTTCATCCCCTACGGCCGTACTGTGGCCGGCATCGTGCAGTAATTTTTTGAGTGTCATGAAGATTTCATCGCCGGCGCGGAGCGCTTCGGAAAAGCTGGCGAAATCCACCGGAATAATCATGCATTCCTGGAAGCTGAGGCCGCTGTCGGCGTGCTTGCCGCCATTAATGACGTTCATCATAGGCATTGGCAGTGTGATTTTCCCGGACAGTTCCACGCCATATTGTTCGGCCAGTGATTGCCAGAGGGATTTTTTATCTGACACGGACCGTGCGCGGCAAACGGCCATGGATACACCTAAAATGGCATTGGCGCCGAGTATGGATTTATTATCGGTGCCGTCCAATTGTATAAGCGCCGTATCAATAAGCCGCTGATCCGAAACGGACATTCCCTTGAGCTTGCTCAGAATAGGACCTTTCACATTCGCGACAGCTTTGTAGACGGATTTCCCCTGGTACAGCTTCTTGTCACCATCGCGCAGTTCCAGTGCTTCATGCGACCCCGTGGACGCACCGGATGGAACGGCAGCCCGGCCGAATGAGCCGTCACTAAGAAGACAATCGACTTCAATAGTAGGTGTGCCGCGGGAATCCAGAATCTGGCGGGCGGTAAGAGAAGAGATGGTTGGCATGGGGTGAGGAGGAAGGGCAGGTTGTAAGATACAAGTTTTAAGACTCACTATTCAAACGTAAGACTCAGCGGTACACATTACGATACAGTCCGAACCTGAATAGAATTTACATTCTCGTCGTGCACGCTTACTTTGGACAGAAGGACAACCTTGTCACCCGCTTTGCGAATGCCGCGTTTCTTTAGTTCGCTGAAGGCTGCCTGAATAGTTGTTTCCGGATCAGTGTCGTAAGGCAGAAGCAAAGGCTGGACGCCGAAAAGAATTTGCATGCGGCGCTGGAGGAGGGGATCCGCCGTAAAGGCTACAATAGGGAAGGCCGAGCGGCAGCGGCTGAGCGCGCGCGCCGTAGTACCGGTCTGGCTAAGGACAACAATAAGCGGGTTTTCCAGCGCGGTTGCCATGGTAACCGCAGCCAGGGCGCGGGCAATGGCCGGTTCTTCCTGTAAGTCTTCGTGGCAGAATATCTGTTCGGCGGTTGGCATGTGTGTTTCGGTTTCCACCAGCACGCGTGCCATCATTTCTAATGATTCCACCGGGTACTTGCCGGCAGCCATTTCGCCGGAGAGCATGGTGGTATCTGTTCCTGTTACGGCTGCGTGAGCAATATCCGTCACTTCCGCACGCGTTGGCAGCGGGTGCAGAATCATGCTTTCCAGCATGTGCGTGGCTACGATCACCGGCTTCCCGGCTTCCCGGCAGTGCAATACGATTTCATCCTGAATGGCCGGTACGCGTTCAATGGGAATCTCGGCACCCAGGTCGCCACGCGCCACCATAACAGCATCGGATTCCTGAATGATTTCGGCAATATTCTGTACGGCAATGTCGTTCTCTATCTTGGCGATAATCTGCATGGTTGAATTATTTTTCTTAATAAACTCGCGCACCTCGCGGATATCCTGTGCCGTGCGCACGAAAGACAGTGCCACAAAATCCACTTGTTCCTGGCAGCCCATGGCAATGTCGGCATAGTCTTTCTCGGTAACGGATGGCAGGCTTACGTGTGCGCCAGGCAGATTTATGTGCCGGCGGCTGCCAATGGAGCCGTCGCCCTGGGCGCGGCCATGCGCATGCGTGTCTGTTGCCTTAACTATATCGAAGAATAATTCACCGTTATCCAGCAGAATATATTTGGCCTGCTGCACGTCTTTGGCAAATTCCGGGTAATTGACCTTGATGACCTGCAGGCCTTTGGTATCTGTTATATCTTCATAGCTGAAAATAACTTCCTGGCCTTTGGTAATAGTAATCGGTGTTTCCACATCGCCGGTCCGGATTTCCGAGCCTTTGGTATCCAGCATAATCGCCATATTGATATCGCCTTTATCATTGAAGCCGCGGAGCATTTTGATAGTCTCGCGGTGGCTTTCCAGTGAGCCATGAGAGAAGTTAAGCCGCGCAATATTCATGCCGGCTTTGGCCAGCGATGTAACGCCCTCCGGTGAGTTGGATGCCGGGCCCAGTGTGCAAATAATTTTGGTAAGTCGCATAGTTGAGAATGAAAGAATTGATACTACTAGTCTACGTGATGGAAAAGGGAATAACAGACGAAATTCTAAGCACTAAGCACTAAATTCTAAACAGAGTTCTATTCGTTTAGAATTTAGGATTTAGAGTTTAGTGTTTTTTACGTATCGGTGCTTCCAAACCCGCCTCTCGTCTCCGCGCCATGGCCCTCCACTTCCTGCCATTCTGCTTTCTCGATCCTCACAAAAATACCCTGCGCAATGCGTTCGCCGCGTTCTACGGTTACCGGGGCATTGGTAATATTCTGTACCTGTACCAATAATTCATCTTTCTCGCCGTGGTAATCCTGGTCAATAATGCCAATGCTGTGCGGACAAATGAGGCCTTTCTTCCGCGGCAGCGACGAGCGGGGAGTAATGATGAGCATGGTACCCGCCGGCACTTTCACAATTACATTTCCCGGCACCAGACCTATTTTCCCCGGCTCAATAATGGTTGTTTCCCGCGTAATCAGATCAAATCCTACTGCACCGGACGTCTGGTACTCGGGGAGGGGAAGAGTGAGGTCTATACGCTGAATGGAGATCTGCATACGGCGAGTATGGCAGAAGCCAGCGGGCCAGTACATTTGATTACGCTGCCTGCCTTCTGTCCGTAGCAGCTTCTCCTGTCATGGTAGTTGGTGATGGCGTTTCTAATATCTGCTGGTTCGCAGCTTTTTCACGTATAACGGCATTTTCATATTGCTTAATGACTCTCGGAGGCCAGTTTTCTCTAAAGTCTTTAAATGTGCGAAGTTGCTCGATAATCTGACGAGCCAGTGATGCGCCTGCACTTTTATTTTCCTTTACCGCAGCTTTAAAAATAATCAGCGGATCCACTATTTTTGCATTTACAAGTGCTGCCAATGCCGGAGTGAATCCGTCATTCATAACGATGCTTGCCATACGCTCAACGTTACTGTCACGTAAAATACCATCTATACGGTTATTCCATCGTTTTTGCGCTTGGACAATAAAGTTTTTATATTCGTTTTCCAATCCATTGCTTTTTAATTCTTTTGCCTGATTAATGAATTTTTGCATAAATGCCGTTACGTTTTTACCTCCTTCAAACTCACGGGTTGAGCCATATGCTGTAATGGCTGTTACGACATTTCCCAGGATTTGCTCCGTATTTTCTATGAACATATCAGAATCCTCTTCTTTATGCGGATTGGATGTAAAATGGCTTTTAAAGTAACCATTTTCTTCCAAGTCCACGTAGAATTTGTAACGCTTATCATAAAGAGTAAATTTATGTCCTTTATGGTTTACGAACTGTCCTGTCAGAATTTTTGCCACCAGATCATCGCGTTCTTTTGTCTCCATGCGTTCAAACATATCCAGACCCATTTTTTCCTGAATATCTTTTTCTATAACATTAATGACTCTTCCGAGCGTGCCGGCATTGGCAACATTCCTATCATCATTCTTCAGCCATGCCTGAATAGGCTTTCTCTCTGCCTTAAAGTAGCCGAGTGTTGGTGTGGTCTTATAAATGCTTAGTCCTCCGAATGCTTCCATCATCAAGCGGTTTTTACTGAAGTAATAGCGGGCAGCTTCGTTTTCGCGTAAATATCGGAAAAACATAACAGCCAATCGCGTTATGACTACATCTGAAAGTCCGCGTTCTATGGCGCGTTCCATAACACCTACCGCGCCCCAATAGTTTTTATGCGCAAACTGCTGATCAATGATATCCAGGAAATCTTTGAAATTATCTTTATTCTCGCGTTCCTTGGTACCTTTTTTATTAGCCTGCTCGCCGTTTTTATTCTGGCTGCGTAACTTGATAAAATAGTTACCTACCCGATCTTTATCCCAGCTGGGTGGCACAATTTCGGCAAGGCGGTATTTGCGTAACAATTTATCATTTAGATCCATTTCATCAATGTCGTACAGAAAGCCGGCATCTGCCGCATATTCCAATACTGCCATGGCAAGATTCGGATCTTTCATGACTCTATCCATTTCGCCACCCTCATCGAACAAATATTCAAAGCCCGGAGCGAAGTTCTTAAGATATTTTAAGTATCCACCCTTTGCTTCTTCGTTCTTTCCATCCAGTGTTGAATCTACAATCTGCGATACTTCTTTGCCGTACGGCAGGTTTTTTGCGGCCTTTCCAAGGTTATGAGCTAATTGGGCAGTCTTCAGCTGATCACGACGCTTTATTGTTTCCTTAAAAGCATCCGTAATACTTTTTCCTGCCGCCATAATCTGATTAAAACTAAAAAGCTGAACAGACATTCTGTTAACCTTGGCCGTTTTCTCGAGTTCCATGGCGTCTCTTACCTGTTGCGTCACTTTACTAAGCTCATCAATTTGCCTGTCGGAACCGCTCATTTTTTTTGACACTTCTTTGTAGAAGTTTGTTATTTCAGAGGCAGCTGTCCCAGCCAATACTTCTTCGGCCTTGCTCCGCGCAACAAGCCGGCTGGAAGGATTGAGTCCCTGCCATGCATTATTGCCCAGCGTGGCATCACCTCCTTCATCCGGCGGCCGGCCGGCCGTAGAGGCGATATGCTCTGATATTCGGGCCAGGATTTCCTGCCGTGTCTCATATTCTTCAGGATTTTTACCCCAATTATCAGACAGAAAACGTGCGTAATCAGTGAGTGATATTTCACCGCTTTCCCATTTTTGCAGTAATTCTAAATCATCGATTGCCTTATGAAGGTAGGATACATCAAGGCTCAGCTGTACAAAGTTTGCCTTCCAGTCCTGTTGAACTTTCGAGCTCATGGCGGGTAGCAAAAAATCCTGTGTTTCTGCCATGTCTTTTTGTAGTTTTAGACGTTTGTTCAAATGGCTTTCCATGCTGGAAATAACATCACTTGTCTGTATAGCATCGGATCGCACTCCAGTCTCTCTTTCGCCTAAGAGATTTTCTGAGGCCGTTCCGCCTTCAGATAATGCGTCGGCAACGTGAGTTCTGGTCGTATTACGAGCTCCATTTACGGCTTCTTCTTCATCGGTTGCGGGTGTTTCTGCATCTGGCGGCGGAGCCGTCTGTGACTGAGGCGGTACAACCTGAGGGTTGGGATTCGTAGTTGATGATGTAACTGTGTCTGTTGGATCTATAGGTGCATGTCCCGGGGTGCCGGAAGGTGCATCTGCAAAAAAAACCTCTCTCTGCTCCCGTAGGGGAGAGTGGTTAAGGGCTTCGCGCGTAACGGGTGAAAACCGCAACATCTATAGTTTACAAATGCGGATAAAAGCGTCAAGTAGTTTCTCCTTCATATTTGACCGCTCGGGGAGCAGCTCGGAGAGTGCCTGGCGTATAAGCTGCGGGTCTACATCACCGGTTTGAATAACAGCTTCCCGGTTCCAGCCTTTTTTGCGAAGAATATGCAGCTCCATGTAATCGGGAGTCGCAATCAGCCAGAAATCCTGGCAGTCATTCCAGGCAGTGAATACATCGTTCAGCTGGAAGCCATAGTCCGTAACAGTAATTTCGCCCATAACTGCCGGCGCATTGCGCGTAAGGTAATACACGGCGCCAAGCAGCAGTATGACCAGTGCAAAACTCCAGTTACCGCTAAGAATGCCGTAGGCGGCGCCCGCCAACACAATAACAGCACCGGTTAAATACCATTTGTGGCTCCGTTCGTGTTCGGAGACTCGTGGCGCGCGCCACGAGAAACGGAGGGACGGTGCGGGAGTTGTGTTTGTTTCCAAATCATTAGATTATAGCAGAAAATGATGATTTTTATAAGGTCGTGGGAGTTGCAAATATATAAAAATGTTATTTTATATATTTAATAAACTGGGGATCGCTTTCAAAACTGTCTGATGGCCTGCCATCCGTAGCTCTATCCTGTTAAAAAATAATCACATAACACAAAAATACATGTGAAATAACCCAAAGAGCGAAGAATGGTGGGTAATACTGGATTCGAACCAGTGGCCTCCATCCGCCGCGGCGGATCAATGTGGCGCTCTAAACCCAAAGGGTCCCCTTCGGGGCAAACTAAGCTAATTACCCGGCGATGTAAATAATTGATAATTCCGATCTTATCTTAATGGTAATACTGGATTCGAACCAGTGATCAGCCGTGGCTGACGGATCAATGTGGCGCTTTCTGAGCTGTATTTCGAATAAATTCACGACCTGCACCTGTCTTAAAGAATTTTTCTCGTATCATTGCTTCTCCTCGAGTTGAATAAACTTCTTTGTAGATTAATTTCCATGGTCCTCTAGTTTTTGTATACGTTGATTTATTGTCCGGGCTATTGTGTTCTTCAATTCGTTTCTTTAAATCCTGTGTCTGACCTTTATATAAAACACCTTCGTTATTTTGAAGGATATAGACGTAGTACATGTTATAAAAAGATGGTGGGTAATACTGGATTCGAACCAGTGACCTCCACAATGTCAATGTGGCGCTCTAACCAACTGAGCTAATTACCCGGAGATGTAAATAATTGATAATTCCGATCTTATCCTAATGGTAATACTGGATTCGAACCAGTGATCAGCCGCGGCTGACGGATCAATGTGGCGCTTTCCTCTTCGGGGCAAACTGAGCTAATTACCCGATTATAGTATAGGACTGATGCACAACTTCAGTCGGCCTAGACTAGCAAGTGTTGCAATCTGTCACAAGCCAGCTTTGTTCATTTGTTAGGCATGAGCATAGGCAGGAAAAAGTCGACCTTCCCACTGGGGGAAGGTCGGGAGGATGCAGTTTAGTTGGCGAAGTAGTACTCCACCCACACTGCATCGGGCGTGTCTGATGGCGCCAGGGTGCCGTCCGTTTTTTTGCCCCGGACTTCCCATAGAAAGATGTTGCCTACTCGCTGGAACGGGTGCGAGTTGCCGTCCCATCTTTTCATTTCGGGAGGGCGAGAGCATTTGAGTGGATGCAGGATCCATGCAAATGTCGTCAGCCTTGCAGCTGACAGGAGTGCGTCCTCGGCTTCCTTGTTCAGCAGGCCAAGCCGGACGAGCTTGGCGATTTGTTCATGTGGTGCAAGCCTCTGGGAACCCTGGATGTTCACCCGCACCGCATCGCCGGTTAGGTCGGACATGGTCGTGTGCTCCTGGCAGACAGACTTCGGAGATGCAAAAGATCCAACACCTGAATTATATACATTTTATAACTATGTTGTCTAATATTTTATTGTGTGTTTTTGGCATCTAAAAGCAGAAAAATTTATGCGTTAACAGGATAATGCTGTCAAAAATCTGGAATGTTTCTGCTCGTCTATAAAGCCTGGGAAGCAGGCTTGTCGACGGGAACCAGGGCATGGATTCTTTCTTTTGTTGCCTCTATTTGTTCCACGGTATCCATCGGCGTTATGCTCACGTTCATAGTCCGCGATTCACCGGCAGCCAGAACGGGTACCAATCCTTCTTTTCTTTGCTTGCTTCTGTTTGATGCGAAGCTTGTACCCGGCTCCAGCCCGGTTACGTAGCCGTCCTCCGGTGCATCAGTATTTTTCCAGAGCGTAAAGCAGGGGAGTTCGTTAATGGAAAAATCCATGCTTACAGCTTGTTTGGCATGTTCATTTGCGAGCATTACTGCTGTTTTTCCATTGGCATCTGCATGAAGATGAATATTATACACTTGTTCGATAAAGCCGGGAGTAGGCGGTTCAAAGCCGGTCATTGTGTGCATTCCTTCGGCTGCGCGCGAGTTGAAGGGATCGGCCTTTTTAATGGCGGCAATAAATTTTGTATTTTCTGAAAGCAGGGGATCGCCAAAATTACAGTGGTATAGCATCTGCATTTCCTGCGGCTGGGATGATTTGTTGGTGACGGTATCCTGAATAGTAAACGTATGGGTTCCCAGTTCGGTATGAATTTCTGCCTGCAGATCGAGTTTTGGGCCGTGAAATACTCGTTCTTCCACGAGTCCGGCAATTACCAGAAAAATCTGACCGCGCGTGTCGCGCTCAATGCGGAGCATGGTATTTTTCCCGGGGATGTTTGCCACCTTTCCATGAAGAGTGAGCTGCATCTGTTCCTTTTTCCCGGTGTTATCAATATATTCATCCATTCCCGGGTGGCCGCTCCACTCCAGCCCGCAGCGGCACATCCATTCGGAAAAACCTTCCAGCCAGCCAAGACCGCCACGGCTTTCCAGGTTTATATATGCCGGGTTCACCACCTCTTTAATGGGTGATTTCCATGCCAGTTCCACACCATTATAACTGGCTGAGATGATTCCGAAGCCGCGGGTAGGGGACACGGTTATACGTAACGGCCCGTTTATAAGATCAAAACAAATGACGCCTTCCTGCCTGCCGCCGCATAGCGTCCGTTTGGTAACAGACCAGTTGGCATTATCCGGCAGAACAGATCTGCCTTCCAGTGTGTGATCTTTTTTTAGGAAATCACCGTCTTCCAGAGAAATGGTATGAAGTACTTCACGCATGGGCCAGGGCGGGAACAATGCAGGATTCAGGCTTCGTGTAGGTGGCGGGAGACGGCATGGCGCCGGATTGTGTGGCTACCCATGCGCCACGCCGGCTGGCTTCTTCCGCAATTTCTTCCAGCGGGCTGCCTGCCAGATAATAATGCACAAAGGCCGCGCAAAAAGCGTCACCGGCGCCGACCGTATCGGCCACTTCCACGGCGTAGCCCTGGTGTTCATACACGCGATTGTGAGTGACAAATAAGCTGCCTTCCTCGCCTTTGGTGGTACAGACGGTTTCTACCGGGTACTTTTCCAGAATTGCACGGGCAAACCCTACTTCGGAATTGGTGCCAAGTGACAGTAATTGTGCAATAACAGGTAATTCCTGATGGTTAAGTTTAAGAAGATTGCAGGAGTGAAGCAGGCGGTCCAGCAGTTCCGCGCTGTAGAATGTTCCGCGCAGATTCACATCAAATACTTTTAATGCGTTTGCCGGCAGGAGCGATAAAAACTCTCCCACTGCTTTGGAAGAAACGCTGTTGCGTTGGGCCAGTGTGCCAAAGCATATGGCATCGGTCTTGGCGGCCAGTATTTTCCACTGCTCCGTGCATTCCATATAATCCCAGGCTACATCGCTGGCGAATTCATACTGTGCCTGTTTTTTTTCATCCAATACAATACTGACTGAGCCAGTAGGGTGTACGGCATCCCGCTGTATGTAGCCGCTGTCCAAGCCGTGATCAGCGATAATCTGCAATGCCTCGTCGCCGAGTGCATCGGTGCCTATTCGGCTGGCGACTACTGCGTTATTTCCCAGCAGCCCGCAGTGGTAGGCAAAGTTTGCCGGTGCGCCGCCCATTTTTTTTCCTTCCGGAAGCAGGTCCCAGAGTAATTCACCAAGACCGACTATAGTATGTGTGCTCATGGGCGATAAGAAGGAGAAAGAATATCATGGAAAAGTTCGTGTTGTCTTACGCGGTTCATCATATTCAAGACAGGCGCGGCATTGCCTTCGCCTATCGTTGCCACATCTGAAAGATTGATGATGGCATTCGGTGTGTGCTTGTTGACGACCACTATCTTCAGAAGATCTTCAAGTTCAAAGGCACTCATATCGTTACTGCTGTCGCCGGCGAACCCGGATGTGTGAAGTTGCAGTTCACCTCTTCTGGCGAGCTCCAGAATGGCCGGACCTTTGCCCATGCTTCCATGATTGCGGGCCCACTCAAAAATTCCAGTCGCACTGCTGTTGAGCGGCCATGTTTCGTCGGCCACTCTTTCGGTGGCATGCGGTTTCAGGAATTCCATTATTGTTTCATGAAGCTTGTGATCCGTTATTCTTTTGCCGGTTCCAGGGATTTCTGCATCGTAAGACAGAATTGTTTTATGGCCACCACCACTCGTGGGATTAAATTCCACGTTAAACTTTTTTGCAGCTTCATCAAAGATCGATTTCATGGCAGTGCGTATGTAGGCTACCTTTTCTTCCAATTCAGGTCCGCCAAGGAAAAATTCGGGTTCTTCTATTCCATTTGACCGATACGCGCCTTGCTCGAAAATCCATTCTTTGAGCCCCATGCCCTGCGGATGAGATCTGTGCAGTGCATCAATTTGCGCTTTATGACGACCTGTTACCGCCCGGACACTCAGATTTTTATCATATAATTCCAGTAAATAATGCAGCGCGCGCGGATCTAAGTGCTCTGTTCCAATACCTGTCAGTGTTCCATCGCAATCGGATGCAAGGCTTTCCATGTTCGTCATTCTGTATATAGCTTCTTCGAAAGTTCCTCGTAAGAGATAGACCCGGTTTCGTACATCAGGATTTTCATCGATCAATCTTTCTTTCAGAAATGCCGCCTGCTGTTGAGGCTGTAAATGACGCAGATCTTCGGTTTCATACTCATAATTTGCATTCATATCCGGATGTAATGATTTAAGGGCAGAATTGGTTCGCATATGGAGGACAGAAAATAATGGAACATTCATTTCTAAGACAGAAACAGAATGCCAGTCTTACATTGGGGTAGCACCTGAAGAGTTTCGAAAACGTCTCTTATGCTTTTTTCTGTCTTACAGAAGGCATTTTCAGAGGTCTTCCGAAGTGACATATATTGGCAATTTGCATGTGGAGACCGCACGGAGAAGCCCGTATTTTTCATACGTCGTCCTCTTTTCATTGTGAAACAGATCAGTCATTCTATTTTCCATGCCCTTGCACCAGACATTGTTGGATTTTTTGTTTCCGCGCCGCTCCCTTTTGGGCGTGGAAGGGGGATGGGTGACAGAAGATGAATTTTACGAATTGAAATCGTATCCCGTTATTTTGGATCATGCTCATTTGAAAAGTGTGGATATTCATTCACTGGACCGTGTGGTTGCATCAGCAGATTATGAGCAATTGCCACTTTTAAAGCGTGCCATTCACACATTCAAGTACAGACGTATGCGGGCGATGGGCCCCGTTCTCGGCCAGTTGCTTATGCCGGCATCCGGACTGCTGCAGCGGGAACCGGCTCCCGTGCTGTGCCCTGTCCCGCTGCACTGGACCCGGCGGTTCTTCCGCGGGTTTAACCAGGCGGAAATATTGGCAAATGTTGTATCGTACGAAACAGGATGGGATACCAATACTCTTTTATTAGTGAGAAACCGGCCTACCGGGCACCAGGCGTGGCGCGGACGTGAAGAGCGATTCAAAGCTGTAAACGGGGCCTTTATTGCCTATGGAAACGTACCGGAATCAGTAGTATTAATAGATGACCTGTTTACAACCGGTGCCACATTGGACGCATGCGCAAAAGTGTTAAAAGCGGCAGGTGCCAAACAAGTGCAGGCGCTGGTGGTGGCGAGAGGGTGAGAATTGAAAATTCGTTGGTTCGTTGGTTCGTTGGTTCGTTGGTTCGGTGGTTCGTTGGTTCGTTGCACGAATCAATCAGAAAAATAACCGACTATCAATTGTCAGAAATAGCAATAGAACGATAAACGAATAAACCATAAACCAACAAACGCCATTATTTAGAATGATCAAGGTGAGATGTGGAAAACTTTTTTGTTTTCCACAGACGCTGCGGTAGCATCAGTGTCATGAGCATTATCATTTCTATTATTGCTTTTATCTTTTTGCTGAGCTTTCTCGTGGTTCTGCATGAGTTCGGTCACTTTAGCGCCGCGCGGAAATTCGGCGTGAAGGTGGAGGAGTTTGGCTTCGGATTGCCACCGCGCGCCAAGACGCTTTTCTGGCAGGGCGGTACGCGATTTTCCCTTAACTGGATTCCATTCGGCGGTTTTGTACGATTAAAAGGCGAAAATGCCGAAAATGAAAGTGAGCGTCTGGCTGATGGCAGCTTTGCACGGGCACCGCTCATCGGCCGTATTGTCATTCTTATTGCCGGCGTGTGTATGAATTTTCTCTTGGCATTCGCTATCTTTACGGTTGGATTTTCCGTCGGCCATTGGATTCCTACTTATATATCATTCGAAGACATGCTGGCTGCTGCGGACAGAGGTGACATCCATCTGCAGCCGGGCGTGCTTATTGCCGATGTGACACCGGATGGAAACGCTGCCGCGGCCAAAGTGCCGCCGCACTCATTGCTTTTGGAGGACTATGGCAAGCCGGTACTAATGC
>JAQBQQ010000010.1 GCA_028286915.1 Candidatus Peribacteria bacterium
AGGCCGGAGACAGTCACCATGCAGGCCTGCACGAAAGCCGGCGTAAAGAACTCCGTCACGCGCTTGCCATAGTTGGTCATGGCACGCGTGCCAACCAGACCGATAGTCGGCTGGCTCAAAATAGACAGATCGCCTTTATAGGACAGAAAAACCGGCGGATCCCCTATTTCCAGTAACCGCGACGGATACAGCGGATCGAACATATCCACAATCTGGATACCGCGTCTGGCCAGCTCCGTGGCATACCGGTTGGCATCAAACTCTTCCAGGCGCACCAGCGTCTTTTCGACGGTATCCGGCCGGCAGCCAAGCGCCTGCAACAGTTCCGGCCCCATCCGCGTAAGTGCCGTTTCCAAATCACCATACACACCCAGCATGGCTTCCAACCGGTCTTTGGTAAGAACGTGCAGAAAGGACCAGGTAAGAAAGGCGGCATTCATCATGGCCATAAGCTTAGAACATAAGGCAACAACCTGTTAACTCGTTTGCTCGTTTATTTATTGATGATTGCATTTTTGCCCAACTGAATGCGACAAAAGACGTTCCACACCACCGCAGAACGCCTGCGGGACAGGTCTGGAAGATTGCTTTATTTTTAACGGTATAGTGGTTTATACTCACGCTCCTTCATAAGCAGGGATTGATCATTTCTTAGGTAGCCTTTAACACTACCAACTCTTGTCGGCCATAGTCCGCCACGGCGGACGACGGCTGAACTCACTACTCACTACAGACTCATTGCCACCCTAGCTCAGCTGGTAGAGCATCGGTATCGTAAACCGAGGGTCACCGGTTCAAATCCGGTGGGTGGCTCCATACAAATATATGCTTTAGTTTAAAGCAAAGGACAGCCTGGCTTCGATATACATTGCTACTTCGATGAAATAGCTCCTTCCAGACTGGCTTTCTGCTGATCAAATGATACACGATGAACCCGCTTGCTTATTCTCAAATCTTTTTGCAGTTGCGCCAGAAGCTCACGCGTAAAAGCACACTGCTGATCATTAATAAGAATGTTTGTCTCACCAAGCTCCGTCGTAGCTTGAGTATTGAGATTGGCCGAACCCAAGAATGATATTTTTTGGTCTACCATAATACACTTGGCATGTGTCATCACTGGCAAATAATATACTTCAATAGTCGGAAATTGAAGAAATTCAGACATAATTTTTTTATTGAGATCATCCTGCACATTTGCTTTTTCAGGAATGAGTATTTTTATTGATACCCCTCTTGCAGCCGCCTCTTTAATGGAAGATGATATCTCTTTATCGCCAAAGTAAGCCATTTCTATGATAACTTCTTCTTGAGCCTTAGACAGCAACTGTTGGACAAGAGGTTTGATCTCCCGCGATTGAACAATGCCGTTTCGCACAACGTTGACGCCAAAATCAACTGCCAAATCTTTGTTGATTGCTTTAGCTCCTTTAACTCTGTCGAGGAATGAGCGGACAAGTTCGGGGCTGTCGACGATCTTTACCATATAGTCATGCCATTTTTTGTGGTATTCATCGCCAATATTTTGACCACCTGTAATGAGAGTTTTGTCATCAAAAATGTAGTATTTAGAATGATCATTACGGATATCATTTGCTTCGACCCGAATATTCGGATGATCCAGTATTTGCCTGACCAATGGATTATTTTGCTGCAATGCACTTTTCGCTTCACCTTCATTTACATAAGTATTATCAATGACTTTTGCTTTCATCCTCTCTGTAAAACTTAGGTCTTTATGAAAAAAACTTTGCTTATTTTGTTCGGCATGTTCAAAAAGCCCGCCAAGTCGATCTTTGACAATTGTCACTTTCACACCCCTGTTTGCAGCCCCCAGAAGCTCACTGGCTATATTATTTCCTATCTCATCGTCTCTCCAAATAAAGATATTTATTTGAATAGATTTTTGAGCAGTACGGATTTGTTCCACAATTTTTTCAAATGCGTCTTTACCATCAATTAACAATTCTATCTTCTCGACAAGTGCAGTCTCATAAGGGCCTGAATGAGCGAACAAAGGATGGTCAGGGAAAAGAGCATGTAATTTGGTCCAAATAGTATTTGCAAAATAAGACTGATTATTCTTCTCGGCCTTCTGGGTGTCTTTTTGAATAACAGTTAAAAGATCAGTGATTTCCTGACAATCAGCAGCGTTCAGATCTTTTTTGGAAGCAAGAATATCATTGATACGCTTAACTGCATCTAAAGTCGCTATAGCCGACTCTTTCAACTGCTGCGTAGTTTCAATGCCCATCATCTGAAATGGGAGAAAAATCAAATGCCTCCTCTTTCTCGCGTGCTTCCAGCGCATCATTGAAATGAACTGTCAGGTGATGTGCAAGCTTCTCCTGATGAGCGATTTGCTGTCGCGACTTCTTTGCATCTTCAAAAAGATACTGAAATCCCATATTTAATAATTGATTGGCGTTCATATGTATTTGTTATATTATATCATATTTTTCTTAAAATTGATATATCTTAGTGATGGTTATCATACATATAAATTCTTGGGTGATTTCCTAAGTATATTAGGCTTCGTTTCCAATCTGCTCCACCACAGAGCTCCATTTAAAAAAATATTAGACCAAACAAAGAAAGAGATTCACACTGCTATTATGAAAGCAGTCATCTTCGACTATAACAGTACCATCTATAAACCTGATTCTGACGAACTTACAGAAGGAGCTTTGGATCTTTTACATCTTCTTAAACAAAAAGATATTACCCTCTTTCTTGTAGCAAAAGGTGATGAAAAGCGACGGGCTAGGATCCAAGAACTAGGATTGGAACCGTACTTTAAGAAAATTATCGTGAATCAGCAGAAATCCGGAAATGATTATGGCAGCTGTAAAAACGAAGTGCCTGCGGGTACCGAATTCTTTGCTGTTGGCGACCGGATTAAAGAAGAGATTACTTACGCAAACGAACAAGGAATGATCACTATCTGGTTTAAAAGTGGAAAGTTCTCAACTGAAGAACCGGAGAATGAAGCGGAAACACCTGCATTCATTATTACACATCTTAGTGAGGCGGCTGATATTATTCTTGGATAACAAAAACTAAGCGACTAAGAATGATGCGGACACAAGTTCCTATGGGCAGGCTGCAGCTCTAGTCTGCTCCACCACAGAACTTCATTGACACAAATAAATTAATAAACGATAATACCAATATGGGCATTGAGCATATCCCTGAAGGCATACTCCATTCACAGAGTTTATTTACAATAGATAACGAACACTTTCACTTTTTACTTGAAGCAGTTTTTCAGGAAATTAGACCATACATTCGTGAGGAGTCAGGAGAAAATATCGAGAATAAGGTCGAATCAATATTTAAAGAAAAAGAAAGCAAGCGACCTAAGATATCAAAACCCTTCACGAGCATGCGTATTGCCATGCATTACAATAGAAAATCTTTTGATGTAGAAGGCTTTAAAATCGCACAACCAGAAGCTGCTATTTATATAGATGGATTTTGCCATCTTCTTCGAGCCAAAGTAGCGCTCACATTATTTCCAGAAAAAATTGAAGAACTAATTGTAATTTTACAATCTGAAAATCTTCATGAATGGAATCCAAGTATTTTGGAACAAGAAGGACGTGTGGCCCTGAAAATGTGGTTATCAGATAATGTTCGAGACCGGCATGGTAAAATCGATTGGAAAATCATAACCCAAAAGGTAAACCAATTATACCCCTGTGAATTAAGATACATGGATCACCGTGATGCCTTTACACCTGAATCCGCGCTTGAAACCGCCAGAAAAGTTGCAGATGAATTTATTATGCAGAAAGGCCATTGGCATCCAGCTTATGATCTTGAAAGAAAAGATAAGGCTGTTTACAGTTATTTAACAGGATTGGATCAATTTCGACGGCCTTCTGACAGGCCCGATATAGATCACAGAAAAGATACAAGACCCAACTGGTTTGCTATCGCTAAAGCAATGGGGCCTGACTACGAATCAACAATGATTGTAGGTCTTAAAGGTAACGAACAAAAACTTCGAACGTTTGATGAGGCTATTGACGAACTTTGCGATACTGTAAAAGACTTGGGCTGGAATAGCTGGAATGCCAACAAGTTAATGCATGGCAACAGCGCACTTTATGCTTGGTTTAAATACCATTGCAGAAATGAAATGGGGAAAGTGGACATACTGCGTATTTTAAAAGCTTTACCAATTGAAATACGAGAAAAATATGCAAATTATGAACCACTTGATACGGAATAAGTATTTTGCGAAGCTTCGTTTCCAATCTGCTCCACCACAGAGCTCCATCCGTCTACGCTCCTGCGGGAGCTGCGCCGAGATTTCGCCGTAGGTTCAGAATTTTAAGACGGATGCCTTGGCGTAGTCCGCAGACGAAGCCGGGCAGATCGTCCTACTCTACAAAGTTTTTCCTAACTTCATTAAATAGAGAGCTCCAAATCATTTACTTTAATTATATGCAGCGCGCGGTTTCTTATCATTTCGTAGATTTCACGCAATTCCGTCTCGTATCGCTCCGTAGAAATTTTGCGCAGTTCTTTTTTGGATACGCCCATCATGACAGCGATATCATACTGTTCATAGAACCCACCGACCAATTCATCGGCCAATACAATTGACTCTTTAGTGGACACACTGTTGGCGGCTGCATGCGTCACATCAGTCGGCACCATAAATACATCATTTTCATTGGGTGAAGGACGGAAAACACGCAAGAGCCTGGGCCGTATGGCGCGAGCGGTAACTGTATCGAAGCAAACCACAAAATCCCTGGCATACGGCCCGTCAGTTTCTCTGACAAGTCGCGTCCCCACGTTTAGGGTACGCATGTACCGTGCAAGACTGCTGTCTTCGAAGGACATATCTTTCTTGCGCAGTCCGATCCGGATATTTTCCTTCATGGATTGAAAAGCGCCGATAAATGCATCCGATGCCGGAATGGAAGGGGGCCAGGATTTCATTATTAATAATATATACTAATAGTATATTTTAGCAAGTAGCATACCATCCGTACTGATAACACCTCGTTGTTCGCATTCACAGCATTCATTGTACATACCGTTTCTATTCTCTATATTTCATACATGCGAAAAAAATCTGTGTGTATTTTAGCGATCCTTACTGTGCTTTTTTGCAGTACGCGTTCTACAAAAAGTCTGGGGTCCGGACTGGCGGATAGCGTCCGGCAGCCAATTCCTGTTGCACCTGTAAGCAAATTTACAACCAGTCCCGGTCATTTTATGTCGGTGGAGTTCCCTATGTCACAAAAGAAAAACTTTTCCTGCAATGCGGATGAAGTGCAGGTGACCGTAAAAGGTTCTCCGGGGATTACCGCATGTCTGGACGGTACCACCTATGATTCCCTCACAGTGGATCTTACAATTGCCAAAGAGGAACTCCTTACGGATCACAAAGATATCCGGGAAATTCTGGACGCTGCACAGTTGACGATCAAAGATCTGCCGAGCGGAGATCCCTTTATCAAAAAAAATACGTTATTCATACACATCATGACGCAGTATGCACACTCGCTATGCAATGCAGATACCAGCAAACCAATAGTGAGTATTCCAAAGTCCGGCATCTACAATGCCTTTGCGCTTGCGCCAACCTGCAGTATTTCCGGCACCAGAAAAGAGGGATCGTCTGTGCGTCTGTCGGTTAATTTTCTGGACAGCAGCCACCAGAGCCGGACATATAGTTCACCCGCGCTCTCCTTCTCCGGTTCCTTTGCCGTCTTTGAAACGGGCACCGGTGAGCATCAGGTAACCTGCAGTTACCGTCCCAATTATTGCCTGCGGCCTGCACTTTCTTCGCAGACGGTGACAGTCAAGGATCCTGTGCGTCACGCGCAGCAATCATATTCCGTGGCTCGCATGTGGAATGACGTTCTGCTCAATGCTATTTCGGTTGATAGAGTGAGACCGCCGGTACAGGCCAGGAATCTGTTTCATTTTGGCGCCATGCTGTATGACATCTGGACGCTCTATCACCCTTCCGAAAAACCGTATCTGCTTAACACAAAAACAGGCGGTACGGCGTGCAAGATCCAGGCGGATCCACGCTTATCCGGCACTATGGAAGAATCCATGAGCTACGCTGCCTATGCGCTCATCAAAGAGCGTTTTGCGGGGTCGCCGGGCTATGCTTCAACCCTGTCTGCGGCAGAGGCGCTCATGAATACCTTCGGGTATGACCCTGAGTATGTGACGCTGCGTGACCGGCAGAACCACCGGGCTGCTGCGCTGGGGAATTCTGTTGCTCACTGTTATGTTGCTTATGGCCTGAAGGACGGCTCCAACGAACAGGGGTCCTATGCCAACACCTATTACACATCTAAAAACCAACCGATTGATCCAAAGTCCCAGGGGAATCCCAATCTTACGGACTGGGATCACTGGCAGCCGATTGCACTGGAGGTATTTGTTGACCAGGGAGGAAATGCCATTGCGGGCGGTGCGAGCGATTTTTTGGCTGCCGAATGGGGGAATGTTGCCCCTTTCTCTCTGCGTAACGATCAGCGTAAAGTTCTTGAAAGAGATGGCCAGACCTACAAAGTCTATCTGGACCCGGGCCCGCCACCGGCTTTCAGCGGCAGTACGGCCGATGCCTACAAGTGGAATTTTCTGCTGACGGGCATCTGGTCCTCGCACCTTGATCCTGCCGATACTGTTCCCATAGATATTTCGCCGGCTGCCATGGGAAATTCCACTGCGTTGCCCACGTCCTTCAAAGAGATGCAGGATTTTTATTCGTTACTCATGGGAGGTACCAAATCTCTGGGCAGAGCCGTAAACCCTGTTACCAACACGCCGTACGCTCCGCAAAAAGTGCTGCGGGGAGATTACACCAGAGCCATGGCCGAATACTGGGCCGATGGTCCGAAATCTGAAACGCCTCCGGGCCACTGGTTTTCCATATTGAATACGGTGAGTAACCATCCGCAGTTTAAAAAAAGACTCTGGGGGAAAGGTCCGGAATTATCGACTCTGGAGTGGGACATAAAGAGTTATTTCACGTTGGGCGGGGCCATGCATGACGCGGCCATTGCCGCCTGGAGCACGAAGGGTTACTACGATGGCATTCGCCCTGTGTCGGTCATCCGGGCCATGGCGGATCACGGCCAGAGCACGGATAAAACGCTGCCTTCCTATGACCCGTTAGGCCTGCCTCTTGTGCCGGGCTATGTGGAACTCATTAAACCGGGCGACAAGCTGGCCGGTAAGAATAACCGCCGGGTGGGACAGGTGAAAATGCGCGCCTGGAAAGGGCCAAAGTTCATCCAGGATCCCGAGACCGATACCGCAGGTGTCGATTGGATTTTGGCGGCGAACTGGTGGCCGTACCAACGTCCGAGCTTTGTTACCCCGCCGTTCGGCGGCTATATGTCAGGCCATTCCACGTTCTCCCGGGCAGCAGCCGAGGTGCTTACGGCACTGACGGGCGATGCTTATTTCCCCGGTGGCATTCTCGAGTTGCCGGTCCATACCAATGCGTTTTTGGTATTCGAAAGTGGTCCAAGCCAGGATTTTACACTGCAATGGGCTACCTATGTTGACGCGGCTGATGCCTGCAGCTTGTCCCGTATCTGGGGAGGGATTCACACGCCCGCAGATGACATCGCCGGTCGTCTGGCCGGCAAACAGGTGGGCTTGCAGGCTGTAGAGTACGCAAAGAAATTTTTCTCTCCTTCACTATGAATACATCCATAATCACACTCATGCTAGGCTTCATGCTTACTCTTGCCGGACATTCAGGCAAACAGCCAGTTGGGCAAAGTACTTTAAGTGCTCTACGTTCCCAGAGGTCATCCGCCAGGCAGGCAGTAGATCTGTGGATCGATACCGTCATGACGCAGGGCTGGGCACAGGGAGGAGGCATATACCGAGTGATTAAACGTAATACGGAAGAAGATCCATGCTTAACTGCAGAATCAATACAATACGGCGGCAATCCCGCAAAAATACTTTACTCAAAAACCATCTGTGGCATGCAAGTCGGCACTACGCACTATGATTTTCACAATGTTGCAGCCATCGATTATACGAATCTGGCATGGAGAAAAGACGGCTTCCACTTTACGCTGGAGGATGATACCCGGGCGGAAGGGATTCTATTTTTCAACTGTGTCATACGGCACTTCGAGACTGATCCGAACATGCAATGCGTGCCAACGGTCTAATGCCCGTCGCGAACAAGTAAGGCAACAACTGCATCCATGCACAATATATACCCAACAACAATATTTCAGAATCACGGTACAATGTCTATCAGACAAATGGAAAGGAACGTCAATGAGTTTCAGAAACTTCCGGGCGGCAGCCACGTCATCGCTTATTACTGCGTATGAGTAAGCCATCTGTTTTTCATCTATTCCCAATGAATACCCGCCTCTCCTTCTGCATTGGCATACTGCTCACTGCGCTCATGAGCATTCCTGCGCAAGCCGCTACCATGCAGCATGCTGACAGTATCCACATTACTGTCCCTGTTTCTGATAATTTATACTTGGCCGGTAATACTATTACGCAGGCTTCTCCCGTTGCCGGTGACTTACTGGCAGCCGGTGGAACCGTACGTGTGGAGGGAAGCGTGGGCAATACACTCCAGGCGGCGGGCGGTCAGGTTTCTATTGATGCGCCTGTCATGCGCAGCGCCCGGCTGGCCGGAGGAACCGTTAACGTCTCCAATCATATTGGCAGTGATCTTATTATTGCCGGCGGACAGATACTGGTGGAATCCGGAGCCGTCATCGACAAAGACATGGTAGTTTTTGGCGGTACCGTGACCATCAGCGGACATGTGAAAGGAAAACTGAAAGCTGCCGGAGGAACGATTATGGTGGACGGAGTCATTGACGGCCCGGTGGATATTACGGGAAATGACGTAACCGTGAACGGCAGTATTGGCGGTGCAAGCATATTGTCGGCATCACAGTTGCATGTGACAGACCGCGCATCATTCGGGCAGGCAGTGCGCTACTGGACAGGCAGCGGTGAAATTGCCTTCGGATCATCCATAAAAGGAGGCGCTGCCACGGCAATCTTTGATCCCGCTCTCGCGCGCGCACACCCGTCCGGAATGACGGGCAAGACCGGAGCTGCCATTTTGGGATTATTTGCACTCTATTCATTACTTTCATCCGCGCTCATTCTGTTCTTACTGCTCCTGCTTGGTGGACCATTCTGGAGGAGGGCAGGTGACATTCTCCGGCAAAAACCCTGGTGGTCTCTTCTCATCGGGTTTCTGTATTTCGTGGTCATGCCGCCGCTTATTGCTCTTCTCCTTATCACTATCATCGGTATTCCCATCGCGTTCTTTCTGCTTTTTGTGTACGTCTTTTCATGGGTCTTCGGCGGCGTGATCACTGCCATTCTGCTCACTCGCTGGCTGGAAGTATGGCAGCGTAAAACATGGAATCCCGGCGTATTTTTCCTTATCAGTCTGCTGATTCTTATTCTTCTCAAAATACTGAGTTTCATTCCCGTTCTCGGCTGGATTATACGTGCCATTCTGTTATGTATGGCATTCGGCGCATTGCTGTCGGACATTGGCGCTTCCTGGAAACGGAGTTCCTCTGGAAAGTAACGTCATTATTCATATAAAAAAGAGCCGCATCCGCGGCTCTTTTTGGCTTCCCTTTGCCATGGCTACTCTGCCGATAGTGTTATTGTCTACTACAGACCGACTGTTGGATCCTGGGCGTCAGCGGGATCTGCACCTTCCGGTACATCGTGACCCTGTGGACCACGCTGGCCGTCAATCCAGCTATCGGTAACTTTGCCGGTGGCGCTATCAATGATAACATCGTACTCATTGCCGTCCGTGCCTTTCACTTCCACTTTATAACCACCGAAGTGGCTGTCTGTACGAGTGGCTTCGGTTATGGTACCGGGATGAGCGGCAAGTGCGGCTTGCTCAGCAGCGGACTGTGACACCTGTGCGGTTACAGTCGCTGGCTGTGCAGCAACCGCCTGCGTGGCGGCCGATGACACAGTGCCGACCGAAGCGGCATTACTTACCTGGGATAAAAAAGGAATAGCGAGTGCCAGGCTGGACATGCCGGCGATGGCACCGAGAGTGAACTTGTGGTTCATAAAAGTAGGTGGTAAAAAATAGAAACTTGTCGTCGCGACTGATGTAAGCATAGGGCACCCGCATTAAGAAACAGTTAACACGCTGGAAGATACGGCTGATAGATCTTTGATATACATCCGTTTTGTTGAGTATATCCTGGCAGGCTGAACGTCTCTCCTATAGTATTTTTCTTCCCGGAACTTCCCGAAACAATGATCCTCTCCCTGTCACCTATGCAACGCCATACGTTCAAACTTTCCAACGGCCTTGCAGCTGTTGCCAGTTTTCTGGTTGTTCTGACGGCCGTTTCCACAGGCGTCTATTCTTTGTATCAGCATACCAATCACGCAGCCGCCAGTATGCGTCGTTCTGCCGTACACACAACATATCCTGCGCCGGTGTCTGCAGCCGTATCTGTCCCGCATTTTACGCATGAAGTCATTATTCTGGAAGAAAACCATGATTACGCGCAGGTAATCGGCAATCCGGATATGCCGTTTTTAAACGGGTTGGCCAAAAAATACGGACTGGCTACGAACTATTATGCCAATACACACCCGTCCATTGGAAACTACTTCATGCTTACCATGGGAAAGGTGCAAACGAATAACGATTCATACATGAGCATGGTGGACGCCGACAACATTGTCCGGCAACTGGTAGCAGCCGGCAAAACATGGAAATCCTATGCCGAAGATTTGCCGTCCGCAGGTTTTACCGGCCCGTCGGCCAAAGCCTACGCCCGCAAACATAATCCGTTATCGTTCTTTTCCGATGTCGTACAAAACCCGACTCAGAAAAAGAATCTTGTTTCGGCCACTCAATTTGCAACCGATGTGAAACAGAACACGTTACCCGACTATTCGTTCGTCATTCCGAACCTAAAAAATGACGGCCATGACGGGCCGCTTGCCACTGCCGATACCTGGCTGCAAAAAACAGTGGAACCTTACTTGCAAAGTCCTGCATTCCTTAGCGGCGGACTACTGGTTATTGCCTTCGATGAGGCCGAACATGACAAGGCGCATGGCGGCGGAAAAATTCCGCTGATTATTGCCAGCCCGTTTGCCAAAAAAAGCTATACGTCCAACACGCTGTACCAGCACCAGGATACACTGCGCATGATGATGGAAGGACTCAGACTGACGCAGTTCCCCGGTGCCGCCGCCACAGCACAAACGATGGCGGAATTTTTTACATCACCTATGCAATGAATCAATCTTTGGCATCCTCCACATTATCCCCCAACCGGCTCCATCAGTTTTTTAGAATCGGCATTGCGCTCAAAGGTATCAATGGATTTCTGGAACTTCTGAGCGGCCTGGCACTCATAGCTCTGCAGCCGGCGCAACTCAGCTGGATCGCCTACTATCTTACGATGGGCGAATTATACGAAGACCCCAATGATTTTTTTGCCCACATTATCCTTAAAACTATCGCCGGTTTTACGCCGCATGCCAGATTTGTGGCCGTTGTCTTTCTGCTCAGCCACGGCATTATCAAGCTGTTTCTGGTATGGGAAATTTTCCGCAATAAACTATGGGCGTATCCGCTCACTATAGCCGTACTGCTACTGTTTATGGTGTACCAGGTGCTGGAAATTATACATGGCCACTCGCTCCTGCTTACCGCTCTTACCGTATTTGACGCCTTCATTGTCGTTCTCACCTGGCAGGAATATCAAATGAAAAAAGCACACTTCCATACGCCTTCCACTACAGTCTCCTCCTGATCTTATGACTTTTTTTGGCGCAACAGTGATTCTGGTTGTCGTATGTCTGGTTGCCCTGGTATACAGCACGGTGATTGAACCGAACATCATAATACTAACAAAGAAGCGCATTCGCTTCCCGCTGAAAAAACCGCTGCGCATCGCACTTATCGGCGATTTTCATGTGGGGCCGTTCAAACAGACAGCTTTTATGCAGCGCATTGTAAACCGCGTGAATGCGGAAAAACCGGACATTGTACTGCTTGCCGGTGATTTTATTCTTGAACCGCCGGCAGATGTAACTTTTCTGGAACCTTTAAAAAATTTGCAATCCGCGCTTGGAACATACGCGGTGCTGGGGAATCACGATTATCATCCGTACCCACGGCGCGTGAAGAAAAAATATGCCGCTATAAACCAGAGCCAGGAGATCGCTGATTTTCTGGCATCACTGTCTATTACCGTTCTGCGCAATGAACATGCGATTATTCACCGGGGAACCGAAACATTTGCGCTCGTTGGCGTTGATGACTGCGGTGAAAAAAAGTTTGCACTGCCAAATAGTTCGGACCTGCAGAAAGCCACGGACACGCTGCCGGATAACATCCCGTTCCTGCTCCTGTCGCATCAGCCGGATATTCTGCTGGACCCGCTGCATACAAAAGCCGATGCCATTTTGTGCGGCCATACGCATGGCGGCCAGGTGCGACTGCCGTTCTACGGAGCCGTTGCGCACCTGCCAAATATTGTCAGTCAACTATACGACCAGGGTGTTTTTCCACTTAACGACAAAACGACACTTGTCATTACGCGCGGCCTCGGCGAATCGGACTTTCCCGTCCGGTTCTGGGCATGGCCGGAGATTATGATATTGGAGACGGTTTCTACATAGAATTATGCACGAAACAGCCGATTCTCGTTGCAGAGCCTTGCAACTGGTGGCACTCTATTTCTATGGCAACCGCCCGTTCCACATTGGCTATCTCCGGCATGCACTGCGCCAGCTGCAGCGCGCGCATTGCGAACAAATTGAATAAAACCGATGGTGTCATAAATGCCAACGTCAATTTTGCGTCTGCCAAAGCACACGTTCATTTTGATCCGTCCAAAGTGCACGACCATGATTTAGTGGCAGCCGTAGAGTCCGCTGGCTACGCGGCGGAGATCCGACATGACCACGGACACCATGGTGTGGAATTGGACAGAAAAAGACAGGAAGCAGAGATTGGCAACTACCGACAGAAATTTTTCATTGCCCTTGTTCTAAGCGCACCAATGCTGGGGCTCATGGTACTGTCGCTTTTTCCACATACACCACTACATGATGCAGTCATGCCCTACATGGGAATTGTATCTCTTATTCTGACAACGCCCATTCAGTTCTGGCTCGGCAGAGATTTCTTCAAGGGGTTCTGGTCCAGCCTGCGTATGTTCACGTTTACCATGGACAGTCTGGTGGCTATTGGGACATCCACGGCATACGCCTACAGTTTGTACAATTTTTTTGATCATATTTTACGTTACAGGTCAGCCATTGGAATGATTCCCGATCTGTACTTTGAAGTCTCCGCTTTTCTTATTACATTCATTCTGCTTGGAAAATGGATGGAAGCGCGCGCGAAAGGCAGAACCGGCGTCGCCATCCAAAAGCTGATGAGTCTGCAGGCAAAAACGGCGCGGGTATACCGCAACGGTGAAACGCTGGACATTCCGATAGAAGAAGTGCAGGCAGGCGATACAGTCATTGTCCGTCCCGGAGAAAAAATTCCGGTTGATGGCACGGTTGTAAAAGGCCTGAGCTCCGTGGATGAATCCATGCTGACCGGTGAAAGTATCCCTGTAGAAAAGAAGGCAGGAGATCACGTCTTCGGCGCCACCATGAACGGGAATGGCAGCATGGAATTCCGGGCGGAAAGAGTCGGCTCCGACACGGCACTCGCCCGTATTATCCGGTTTGTGGAGGAAGCGCAGGGCTCCAAGGCACCCATCCAGGATGTTGCCGACTGGGTGTCGTCCTGGTTTGTGCCGGCCGTCCTCCTTATTGCCGTTGCCACGTTTGCCGGCTGGGTCATGGCCGGTGCATCCGTCACCTTTGCCATACTGGCTGCCGTCTCCGTACTAGTAATTGCCTGTCCGTGCGCACTGGGCCTTGCCACGCCCACGGCCATTATGGTTGCCACCGGCAAAGGTGCCGAACTCGGCATTCTCATCCGCGGCGGCGAACCGCTGGAAGCAACACATACTATTGATACCATTGTGTTTGATAAGACAGGAACACTCACCAAAGGAAAACCGGAAGTGACGGATATTATGGGTTTTGAAATATCAGAAGATGATGTTCTGCGGATTGCCGCCAGCCTGGAACAAGGCTCCGAACATTCTCTGGCGGAAAGTATCGTACAATACGCCAAGAAAAAAAATGCCACGCTAAGCCCCGTAGATATGTTTATCGCTATTCCCGGCAAAGGAATTGAAGGAACTATCAATGGGACAACTTATCGCATTGGAAACAGATCACTCATGGATACTGCCGCTGTCGTCGTGTATGAAAATCAAATAAGTGCGCTTGAGGAACAAGGAAAAACAGTCATGATTCTGGCTGACGGATCAAAAGTGTTGGGGCTGATTGCCGTCGCCGATACCGTCAAAGACACATCGAAAGAAGCAGTGGCGCGCCTGCAGAAAATGGGAATGACAGTCTATATGGTAACCGGTGACAACAAGCGGACCGCCGAAGCGGTCGCAAAATCTGTCGGTATTATGCACGTCCTGGCAAATATTTTTCCCGAACAGAAAGCAGCGGAAATTCAAAAGCTGCAGGCTGCCGGCAAAAAAGTGGCCATGGTAGGCGACGGCATTAACGACAGTCCGGCTCTGGCAGCAGCCGATCTTGGCATTGCCATGGGCAGCGGTACGGATATTGCCATGGAAACGGGCGGAATCATTCTGGCCAAAAACGATCTGCGCGATGTCGCGACTGCCGTCGAGCTCAGTAGGGCAACAGTCGGCAAGATCAGACAGAATTTATTCTTTGCTCTCTTCTATAACGTCATTGGCATTCCCATTGCGGCACGACTGTTCATCCACTGGGGTATTGTCCTGCGCCCGGAGCTGGCTGGCTTAGCCATGGCGTTCAGCTCGGTATCGGTGGTGACAAATTCTCTGCTACTCAAAAATTTTCATCCTGCCCGGCGCAATATATTGTCTAGTATGGCACCGTATATACTGCTGATAGGCTTTGCCTGTCTGTTTTTTATATTTATACGGATTAGTAGTTAGATATTGATCTCCATTTACAGTTGGGCGAATACCATGTCCCTTGTTTTTTCGCTTATACGTAGTGGTTTTTGATATACCACTTCACTCACATCGCCATGAAAAAGTTAAGGGTCTTAGAGGGCGCTTTTCCTTTAGCTGAGGCAATGTAAAACGTTGTTAGAAAGCTTTGTGTGGGCTTATGGCTAATCATCAGCTCTGGTCCATAACACAAAGGAGGACTCCGGTATCCTGCTCCAAAATTGAGAAATATAATAAAAAGTTTATAATTTACATATGCCTCTCAATACGCCCGAAGCTCTGGACACTGTAAATCTGGATTCCGCCCGAACATTAGCAATCGCTCTCGCGGAAAAAGCTGCCACAGAAGTACTGCAATTACGAAGTGAAAATAAACTTGATGTACGGGCAAAACGTCATGAAGGAGATATTGTGACTAAAGCTGACAGGGTCGCTGAAGATATTATTGTAAATGGCATTAAGGCAGCATTTCCGTTTCATAGCATTCGGGGAGAAGAAGGCGGTGGACAGCGCACGGAAGCGGACTGGGAATGGATTATCGACCCTATCGACGGGACAATGAATTTTGTGAATCATGAAGAATTTGGAATATCGATTGGCCTGCTGCATAAAGGTGAACCGGTTATGGGAGTTATTCTTTTTCCACAAACAAGAGAATTAGCCCATGCAATCAAAGGATCTGGAACGTATCTTCGTAACATGAATACAGCCACAGAAGAGCGCATTGTATTCACAGCAGATACTATTGTTGATCTGGCAAAAGCGACTGTGAATTTTGATTTCAGTACGGGCGATAGAGCATCTGAAGCAGAACACTATCTTCTTCCGCTTGTGCGTCAAACACGCTACCCAAAAATAATCGCCTGCAGTACCGTGAGTATTCTTGCAATGCTTCACAAGTCACGGGATGCATATGTGCATCCAGGTGCAACACCCTATGACATCGCGGCGGCAACTATCATCATACAAGAGGCAAGCGGCCATGTAGCAGGCGTTTCAGAAAATAATATTCGATTCGAAACAGAATATATACCCGTAATTTTTGCCAATCAAAAAGATCTATTACACCAGTTGAGAGAATTATTTGTATAAATATAAAGATTTGCGCGGTAATCTTGTCAACAAGCCATCCTATGCAGTTCTACATAAGATGCACATAGAGCTCTAAAACTATCATCTACAACCGGGCCTCCAATACTCTTACTCTCTGCGGCAGCTTCTCTATTTTCATAGCGTCCAGCCGGGCATCAATAGAATCCACACCAAGAGTTAACGTATCCATTTTCCCTTCTAGACTTCCTAAGCGATTATCAATCTGCTCAAAACGGCTATCTACTTTGGCAAAACGGCTGTCCATCCGCTCAATGAACGCGGCATTATTCGTGGGGTTTATGTGGCTGAGCAATTGACAATATCGTAGTATAAGAATTAAACATGCGTAGAGAAAGATTTGTTCCTTTACTGATAAATCGGCCATAAAACCCTGCAGAAGCCTGAGGAAAGCATCCTGGGAAACATGCGAATGAATAGAGTATCGACTGACCATAAAAATATACGTATAACAAAAAACACTGCTTTGGGTGGCGGCGTGTTAAGCGGTGGCATAGCAGATGAATGCGAAGGAAACAAGACTCTAAGAGGCCAGATTCATGCATACTTTAGAAAGGCTGGAAATCCATATTTTGGCTTCTAAAAGCCAATCTATAAGAAAATTATTTTCTCAAAACTTCTTGGAATCGCTGGCAAAGTGACCTCTTAGAGCATTGATTTTTTTGCTGAGCTGTGGCATCAAATTCCATCCACATGTTTTATACGACAAAAGAATCGGCCTTACTGGAAATGCAGATAAAAAAATATATCCTGCAGCAGGAAGCAGCCAAAAGAATGCAATCTGCACCGCCGCCTGTCGTGTTAAAACGCGAAACGGTCGTGGAAACACACTATATCCCGCTGGAAGGCCATGATTATTTTGCCGTTACCTTTATTTTCATTGTCTCATTTCTGGCCGCCTTGCAGCACATATTCAGGGTAGACTTTTTCCAGACACCACTGGGGAAATCTCTGGCACCGGCGATTGGCTTTATCCAGTTTTTAACGGCACTGCATATTGTCGTCATTTCATCCAATGCCAAGAAATCCCATATTCATCTGCGTGACAGAATAATTGAAGAGACAGGCTAATACCTTTTGACGGCTGAATATACTAATCCAGAGCCGCTTTACTGGCACTCAGTTCGGCCAGCTCCGATGTAATATTTGCCTGACGCGTCTGGTTATAGGTAAGAGTCAGATCATCCAGAATATCGGACGCGTTATCCGAGGCGTTACGCATAGCCACCATACGTGCCGAATGTTCGGATGCAACGGCCTCAAGCAGGGCCTGATATACCTGCACTTCGGTAATTAACGGAATAATGGCGTCTACAACCTCCTGCGGAGAGGGCTCAAGCAAATATTGCTTCCCGTGCATAGATGCAGGGTTGAACGGGGTATCTTTTGCTGCATTTTTCTTCTGAGACGCTTTCCCTACGGCCATCATTTCTTTTAGCGTTGAATCGGAAAACGGCAATAATACTTTTACCGTCGCCTCCTGAACCAGTGGAGAAACAAAGTCGGTATAAATAAGAACCACGTGGTCATACTGCCTGCTGGCAAAACTGTCCGAAATTAAACGGATAACAGGCCGCATATCTTTAAACGACGGGTGATTACTGAAAGCCGGAAATGCCGCTACAACGTTGTGACCGTTGCGCGCCAGAAACTGCTGTCCTTTTTTGCCCACAGCAATAAAATCCACACTCTGAAATGTAGCCAGTTCTTTGATGTCGCGGGTATAGTGCCCAGCTGTACGAAACAACTGGGAATTAAGACTTCCGGCAAGACCGCGATCCGATGAAAAAAGAACGGCAAGGACATTCTTTACAGGCCGCTTCTGAAGCGAGAAGTGCAAATCCGGATTCAGCGATGCAACGCGCTGCAAAATATCCCATGACGCACTTGTATACCGTCGCAATTGCTGAGCATTCATGACTGCCTTACGCATTTTGGAGGCCGCTACCAGCTCCATAGCCTTCGTCACCTGACGCGTGGCCTTGATGGCTTTCATTTTACGCCGGATGTCGCGGAGACTGCGTGGCATGGAGAACGTAGAATTGAGAATGAAGAATTATCGATTGTCGGATTGATCCGATTTAATTTTTAATTCGCAGCAAATCCTTTCTGCTCTTTATACTTCACAAGTGCCTCTTTCAATTCTTCTTCGGCTTCCTTGGTAAGCTCTTTGGCAAGCGTAGTTACTAGGGGCGCTTTTTCAATACGCAGGGATGACAAAAATTCTGCCAGAAATTCGCGGACGCTTGTTACGGGAATATTGTCCAGATAGCCGTTTACACCGGCGTACAACATAATCACCTGTTCTGCCACCGGGTATGGAGCAGACTGGTCCTGCTTGAGAATTTCGGTAAGACGCGCACCACGGTCCAGCTGCTTCTTGGTAGCAGCATCCAGATCCGAACCGAACTGGGCAAATACCGCCAGTTCGCGATACTGAGCCAGGTCCAGACGGATTTTCCCGGCTACTTTTTTCATGGACTTGGTTTGGGCCGCCGAACCCACACGGGAAACAGATGTACCCACATTTACAGCCGGACGGACACCTTTATAGAACAAATCGGCTTCCAGGAATATCTGGCCGTCTGTGATGGAAATAACGTTTGTCGGAACATAGGCGGATATTTCTCCAGCCTGGGTTTCGATAATAGGCAAAGCAGTCAACGAACCGCCGCCGAATTTCTCATCCAGACACACGGCACGCTCCAGCAAACGGGAGTGTAGGTAGAATACGTCTCCCGGATACGCCTCACGACCCGGCGGGCGACGCAACAGCAGTGAAATCTGGCGGTATGCCCATGCCTGGCGGCTTAAATCATCATATACTATGAGAACGTCTTTTCCCTGGTCCACGAAGTACTCGCCCATGGCCGTTCCGGAAAACGGTGCAATATACGACAGTGCAGCCGGTTCCGATGCTCCGGCAGATACCACAATAGTATATTCCATGGCACCGTTTCTTTCCAGTTCCTGTACGATTTTTGTTACCTTGGATTCCTTCTGGCCGACCGCTACGTAAATACAGATAACAGGGCGATCAGAATTCTGCGTTGTTTTCTGGTTCAAAATAGCATCAATAGCTACAGCAGTTTTTCCTGTCTGACGATCACCGATAATAAGTTCACGCTGACCACGACCGATAGGAATCATGGCATCGATGGATGTAATACCTGTCTGTAGCGGCATGGTAACGGACTTGCGTTCAATAACACCGGGGGCGATCTTTTCGACCGGATATTCAGCCGCACCCTTAATGGCAGGCCCGCCGTCTTTAGCCTCTCCAAGGGGCGAAACAACACGACCGATTAAATCCTCGCCAACAGGAATAGACAATACTTTACCCATGGCCTTTACCGTGTCACCTTGTTTTACCTTGGTAAAATCTCCAAAGATAATGGCTCCAATCATATCCTCTTCCAGGTTTAATGCGCTGCCAATGACACCGTTTCCAAAGTCGATCATTTCGGATGACCCTATATTGGACAAGCCCTTAATTTTGGCAATACCATCACCAATGGAAACAACTGTTCCAATGTGTTCCTGCTTAATTTCTCTGGAGTAGGAATCCAGTTTTTGCTGGAACATACCGTGCATATCAGTTTTGAGCGTCATAGGTGAAAGAAGAAAATCAAACGAATGGTAGAGGTTTTAGACGTATCTTTATAGCGTTTCTCTGGCATCAAGCAGTGCTTTCTTTACGCTCATATCAATGCGCTCATCCTTAAACTGAATAATAATACCGCCGATAATGCCGGGATCGGCCTTTTCCTGGATGGATACCGGTTTTTTAAGCTTGGCTTGTACTACATCCGCAATAAGATCTTTTACAGAACCGGCATCGCCGTTTGGTGAAGTAAGGGTAATAGGTACGGTGCTCTGGTATTCATCTATAGCCTCGCGCAACAGCTCCAGGAAATCGGAGCCTTTTTGGTTTACACCCGTGGCCTTAAACGTATCAAACGCTGTTTCAATAGCGGCCTTAGTGATATCGAGAGGTGTTGGCTGATGCGTCATTATTTAATAAGGGAAGGGATATCTTTTTCGAGAGTCTTTAAAATGCGTTCTTGATCCTTTGGTGTGAATTCACGTTCCAGAATTTTTTCGGCAAGTGTGATACTGACATTGGAGATGGTCGCCTGGACATCGGCAATCATTTTATGACGCTCATCCTCCACCTGTTTGCGGCCTTTTTCTAATACCACGCTTGCTTCCTGCTGCGCAGTGGCCATGGCATCTTGCTTGAATTTATCCGCATATTCTTTGGCTTTCTGCAAAAATTCTTTTGCATCGGCATCCATGGATTTCAAGCGTTCTGCACGCTGCTTTTCCATATCTTTTACCTCCTGTTCCAGCTTTTTTGCATCGTCCATGGTTTTCTTTACGCGTTCCCGGCGATCATCTATGACACGGAGAACCGGCTTATACAGAAAGTAGCTCAAGGCAGCCATAAGAATGACGAAGTTGACCATTTGAGCTATGAGCATGCCCCAGTTAATGCCGAGCGTAGTAAGAAGTGCCATGGGAAAAGGAAGGAAAATGAAAAGACGTGTAAAGCCTTAGACGAATTTGACAATAAGAGCGACAACAAGTGCGTAAATGGCAATAGCTTCAGCGAAAGCTGCTGTAAGAATCATCACTGTCTGAATACGGGCGGCAGCTTCCGGGTTACGGCCCACTGCCTCTGCAGCCTTACCACCAATCATACCAAGACCGATACCAGGCCCGATGGCACCAAGACCCATAGCAAGGGCCATTGCCAAATCTTTATCAACGAAATTTAATGTTTCGCTGGTTGTTGCAGCAGCTTGAGGAGACTGTGCGAACGCAATAACCGGTGCGACGGCCAGTAAGATACCGATGGCAGTAGACAATTTCTTCATAATAGGGTGAGGGGTAAAGAGTTTGCGGATTGTAAGGAAATGAAGACTGGGAATCAAGGCTCTAAGAGCCAGGTTGTCTTAGGCAGGTGCTCCGTGAATCTGGGGAGGGATATCACCATGCTCGGCCGTACCATGTTTTTCATCATGCTCACCATGGTGAGTCACGGACATTTTTATGAACGACAATGTAAGCATGGTAAATACCAGTGCCTGAATGAAACCGACGAATACTTCTAGTCCCAGGAATGGAATCGGCACAATGTACGGCACTAGGAATGACACAACCACCAGCAGCACTTCTCCGGCAAAAATATTTCCAAACAGACGGAAGACAAAGGAGATAAGACGGGCGAATTCACCTACAAACTCCAGCAGGCCGACAAAGAAACCAACCGGACTCTTCCATGGCGCCACAATATATTTACGGGCATGCGTAAAAATACCAAGCGATGCTATACCGAGGACCTGAGTGACAATGACGGATATAAGAGAAAATGCGAGTGTGACGTTGGCATCGGCATTCATGGAGCGGAACAGCGGGATAGCTGTTTCATGGCCTTCGTGCATACCCTGTATGGTAATACTCCCGACGCCCGGGAAAATACCCATCCAGTTACCCACCACAATAAAGAGGAAGAATGTAGCGGACATGGCGAAGATCCGACGTGTAAGCGCATTATCCTGCAAAATAGAATCGAAGAAATCGTAGAGGGTTTCCACAATAATCTCTGCAAAAGCCTGCAGGCGGCCGGGAATAAGCTTGTAGCCGGTGCTGCGCGCTACCAGGGCAAAACCGATAAGCACAGCCATGGCCATCCATGCCATAAGCAATGTGTTTCGGACCTCAAACTGCCCGATGTGGGCAATGGTTTCCGATGCAAGTGAGGGAGCTGTGATAGTAGCCATAAGAAGAAAGGATAATTACAGGGTAGAAAGGACGCGCTTAACGCTGCGGTACACTGTGACAAGCGAGATAGTTAGTGCGAAACCTAGTCCGGCGATAAGACATAAAGGCGACGTACTAAGTACTTTATCCAAATACGCTCCACCAAAACCCAAGGCAAAAGCCGGCAGTGCAATAAGGAAGCCCAGTTCCCATACCAGACTGAGTGCAGCCCACGGGCTGTCAGTTGGTTTAGCCGATACTTTCTGCGTATCTGCCATAGATTAGGAATCGGATGAGGTAAATGACCGGCGGCTCCGGTGACGGCGAACAGTCTTAAGACGAGCAAGCTCGCGGTTAAGGACAGCCAGTGCTTCTGTATATCCTTCGATATCCAGCCGCTTCTCCGACATCAGTTTTTCTGCATCAGCCTTGGCTTTCTGGATAGCCTCTTCATCAAGCTCATTGGCGGCATCCGCAATATCCGTTAAGACACGGGCACGCTGACCGTCCACCTCTATTACCCCGCGGGATACGGCAAATGCATGTTCACGGCCCTGTTCGCGCACAATAAGCGTTCCCGGCATTACCGAAGTAATAAGCGGAACGTGCATGGACAGGACAACAATTTCACCGTCGCCGGTTGGCAATGTGACAGCGTCTACATCTCCTTCATAGACCACTTTCTCCGGTGTTATAATTTCGAGATGAAACATGGGGTGATGTAATGATTAGTGGAACGCTTGGTGGGAGGGATAATGAAAGGTATGAGGTTAATTGGTTCTGATACTTAGGGTGTAAAAGCATTTGGTTCCAATAAACCAGTCAACCCGTACGTTCCTATGCAGTGGCACGCACTTCATCAATGCTGCCCTTCATATAAAAGGCCTGCTCCGGTACGTCGTCGTATTCACCATCCAGAATGGCTTTAAAGCTGCGGACCGTATCCTGGAGGGATACGAACTTACCTAGCGCACCGGTAAATACTTCGGCTACAAAGAACGGCTGGCTTAGGAAGCGCTGAATTTTACGAGCGCGCTGTACGGCCAATTTATCTTCTTCGGACAGTTCCTCCATACCGAGAATGGCGATAATATCCTGCAATTCCTTGTACTTCTGCAGCACACGCTGCACACCGCGGGCCGTGTTGTAATGCTCTTCACCCACAATGCTGGCAGACAGAACGGTAGAAGTGGATTCCAACGGGTCGACAGCCGGATAGATACCAAGATCAGCCAATGCGCGTGTAAGTACGATAGTTGAGTCCAAATGAGCGAATGTAGTAGCAGGGGCCGGGTCGGTAAAGTCGTCTGCCGGCACGTAGACTGCCTGAACAGATGTAATAGACCCCTTATTGGTGGACGCAATGCGCTCCTGAACCTGTCCCATTTCCGAGGCCAATGTCGGCTGATATCCAACAGCGGATGGTATGCGGCCAAGAAGCGCGGAAAGCTCGGAACCGGCCTGGGTAAAGCGGAAGATGTTATCAATAAACAAAAGCACGTCTTTTTGTTCTTCGTCACGGAAATACTCGGCCATGGAAAGACCAGTAAGTGCCACGCGCAAACGCGGTCCGGGCGGTTCATTCATTTGTCCGAATACGAGAGCTGTTTTATCCAGCACCCCGGACTCTTTCATTTCGTAATACAAATCATTTCCTTCGCGGCTGCGCTCGCCCACTCCGGCAAAGACGGAATATCCGCCATGGGAAGTGGCTACGGCATAGATAAGTTCTTTCACAATAACGGTCTTTCCTACTCCAGCTCCTCCAAACAGACCTACTTTTCCTCCTTTAAGAATGGGACATATAAGATCAATAACCTTAATACCTGTTTCCAGAATTTCCGTTTTGGTGGATTGTTCCGTATATAAAGGAGCAGGCCGGTGAATAGGATACGTTTTCTTGCTTTCTACTGCAGGCATACCGTCAATCGGATTACCAAGCACATCGAACATACGGCCGAGTGTTGTTGGACCTACCGGTACATGAATAGGCGCACCTGTATTTTCTACCGGCGTTCCGCGTCGAAGTCCATCCGTAGAGCCCATGGCAACAGAACGTACCACTCCCTGGGTTAAATGCTGCTGTACTTCCAGTGTTAATTCGCGATCATCGCTAATTTTTACCTTTAAGGCCGAATAAATAGGTGGAATGTCTGTTCCAAGCGGAAATTCACAGTCCACAACGGCTCCAATAACTTGAGAGATAATTCCTGACATAAAAAGAAAGGATGAAAATTGAGTAGTGTCACTGCTTAGTATACTATCCCAGGATATAATGCAAGGGTCTAAGAGGGCACTTTTCCGGAGCAAAGAGAAGACAAAATTTTACATATACCCTTGTCCCGGACCTCGGTAATCACGCTTTTGGACTTCGGATAAGCGGCCAAAAAACTGGCGATATGCGACTCCTTCATCATGTAATTGCTCCAAATCTGTGGATATATGCTGAATGGAATGCATATCCAATCCATGCAGAGTGGATCTGGTCATATGATCGACCAGGTGTGATGTCACAGAAGGTGTGGCATATAAATAATGCCTGGCTGTCATTCTGCCTATAAGGCCCTGGAGATTCTCCGGAGAAAAAGCCTGTAACTGTTCAACCGTAATACCCGCATATTGTGCGTCCGACATATCCTGATACATAGCAACCAGTACAGTACCGGAAATGAGTGATACCTGCCGTACTGTAAGATACGGGATCATGGCACGCACCTCCTCCGGGCTGGCGGCTGCAACCTGCTCATCAGGCAGATGCACAACACGGTCTTTTTCCACCAGCAAACGAAGTTCTTCTATTTTTCGTGAATGAAGATTCGTCAGTTCCCCTTTTTCGACTGCGGAAACAACAGCTGCGGCAAGACCTGGGCCCACATGACTCAGTACATCGATAGAATTAATGGCTTTCACGGTGTTTTCCTTCTGAGCCGTATCCATTTCCTCAAACTTTCTGGCAAAATACAGGCTGAGAATGAGCGCATCAACTTCCGTGTAGCGCTCAGGCGGCAATGACTCCAAATGCTTCATAATTCTACTTTTATGATACTCATTGAGCGCACGTTTCTCCTTACGTGCAGCTGCGGCAAGCATATTCATGGCTCTTATTGAAGATTGTATGTTCTTAGGATTCTCATTTATTGTTGTTTCCGCCCCCGCAGGAAACAGGCTTAAAACAGTGTCGTGGAGAACTTTATAAAAAGCCCGCCTTGGCGCGCGCACAGCTTCCAAAACAACTTCTCCATTCTCTAATTGATGTTCTGACATGTCTGCTCCACCTTCCGTATTTACTACCATTACATCAGGTACGGCTGCCAAAGGTAACTCCATAGGATCTATTTCAGCCGGTGTTTCCTGACGATCAATACCCATATATACAGAATAAAAGAATAGAATGAAGAAATGAATTATTGGCATTATTTATAATTTGGTCAAATACAAACTCAGAATTCTTTCGCGAATCGTTTATGTGAGCTTCATTTATATTAAAAAGGGGCTCAATATCATCGTTGATACTGAGCCCCGGTCCATCCAGATGGATGGAAAATGTGTGCTACTTCGTTACTATCTCCGTCTGCGAATACCCAGAAATTTCTTAAAAGGACCAAGGACATAGACCCATAACAGCGGCACCATGACGAGGATCCCGGCCCAGAAAGCCAGAACCAAAAAATCCTGCCTGTTCAGCTTTCGCCTGTTAACAGGCGCGCCGTATCTGTCCACCTCCATCACTTCTCCTTATGTGTGAATGATCGGGGCGGCCGTTTAAATCCCTTGGCTCTGTCGTTATTCTGCCCTCTGGGATAGAGGGCACAAGCGACAACAAGTACCAGAAATATGGCAAGCAACAGCCTTTCCCACCAATTGAGCGGGAAAGAAAGCTGGGACGAAAGCGTCCTGCCTGGGCTCATCGACCAGCCTCCTGCGAAGTTACGGCCTTCTTCGCCCCCGAGGGGGCGGAAGACGACCGGGCGCTGTACATCATAATGAAGGCACAAAAGATTGCGCCGATGAGGATGCTGACCCAGACGGGGAAGTCGCCGGACTGGTTATCGGGCTGGGTGACGAGCGCCTGACGGGCGAGGGGACATTTCTTCGTCGTGGTCTGAACGGACTGCAAGGCGATGTTCGCGAGGCTGTCAGTGGTCTGAGGCATGTTTCGATCCTCTAAAAATGGGATTCTGAAATGAGAGAAGGAAGAATGGCATCGTCTCAGCGGGCGGACGACTTGATCTGCACGACAGGTGCGAACCTGGTCGCTCCCTCGCCGTACTGGTACCTGACAAGAATAACGAACCCGATGACAAACATCATAATCACGGCTTCCACCCACGCGGGGCAGTCGCCGGATTCGTCCTCAACCTGCGGGCTGACGTTCGTCAGCGAGATGCGGGCGAGAGGACACTCAATGCTGGGGACGGCATGCAGGGCCGTCTTGACGACATCCTTGGCGGCGGCGGTGCTGGCGCGTTCCATGTTGAACTCCGTCAAAAACTGGACGTAAATAGTAACGATTCGTAGCACTCTGGATACCTGACGCTTCTGATGTCCAGGGTGCTACGGATTTGAATGGTGTGCAAGGAACTATGCATACTTTAGTACTTAAATTTATTCTGTCAAGTACTCGCTTTTTATTCTATTAAAGCCATATGTAGGTCTTGCTGCCCGCCAGACACTTTGTTATTGGCGTGCTCCATTAGGGTGATGTCAAAGATCGGAAACAGTAGGGGCAAAGGAGCCGCAAAGAGCGTTCATATTTACAAGAAGTGCGACCTGGAGGAGTGCCTATGAGCGATCATAAACACACTCCTCCGGGCAAATAATGCAGGTTACATTATTTTGGCATCGCTGGTTACAGGATAGGCTCCTTCAAGCTTTTCCAATGGAGTGGCAGATGTATCGTGTCCTTTAAAGGAATCGGCAATCATACCTTTAAACGCTTCACCCATTTTACGAAGAGAAGCCATTACATCAGGCATTTTTGGAGCAATATCCGGCGTTTTTGGAGCATCGAATTCCATTTCTGCCGTGGCGGACCGCCCCTTCATATCTTCAAAAGGGGAAATATTGGCATCTTCGCGGCCTGTTCCGGAAAAAGGATCTGCTTTAATGTTGCGCATAAAAAAGTGGGGAAAAGAGGGAAACAGAGATTCCGCCACAAGACACAGAAGAAATCGCTCGGCCAATACGCACTAACGTACGGTAAAAAGCTGATTGGTCCTGATTCCCGAAGCGGTGACCGGGTGAATGTGTCGTGTTTTTTTGTGAGAGTTTCCAAATCGCGGAGGCCTGGTGGTCTGAGTGACAAAAAATTGCCTTAAGCGAGTTGGGAAGGATGTGGGCACGAATGTCGGGCCCTTCCTTTTGGCGGCTTGCCATGTTGTAAAAAAGTGGATGAGTTGGTAAAAGAAATAAAGTGGCCACGGTTTACTCTTCTTTTCGGGGAAGTCAAGGGTGCAATATAAAAACCAGGATTTCCCCGTATGATGGCCGAAACGGAAAAATTCTTTAAAAGAAAGCAAAAATGCAGCAGTTTTGAGCTAAGAATTTTTCAAAAAAATGCAGACATACTGCATAAAAATTTTAGATCCGCAGAAGCAATAGACAAAATCAGCTGATATCCAGCTGCATCTCAACTCTATATGAATGACACAGTATTTGAAGATACCCTGACATTTTGGGCAGCTGTCATGGCAGAGTAAGGCGTAAGACCCTTGACATCCGGAAAGTGAGGAATAGAGTCCCGCAAACTCTGATTTTACGTCACGGTCTTCTCTTTTTCTCTTTCCCTTTTCTCTATGGAACAAGCCCACACGGCCTCTGCCCATCATCCACATGCTCATACAAAGCTGGGGCAGCTGTATGCCACCGCTATTAGCGGTAATGACATTATGAGTTCTTGTTTGTATGTATCGGGTATTGCCATTTTATTTGCCGGTATTTACGCACCACTTATTCTTCTCTCCATTGGTGCCGTCTTGTTCCTATACAAAATGGTGTATATAGAAGTAGTCGAAGCACTCCCTGTGAACGGCGGTGCCTATAACTGCCTGCTCAATGCCACCTCTAAAACCGTTGCCGCTGTTGCCGGTGTTATGACTTTCCTTTCCTACGTAGCAACTGCTGTTATTTCCGCCAAAGTCGGTGTTGTATTTTTGCATTCCATTCTGCCCGCATCTGTCGATGCGTTTTTCGCCCCTTTCAGCTTTATAGGAGGTGATGCTGCAAATACAGCCATTATTGTCATTACTGTTCTGGTACTTTTGGCCTTTGCCATTCTGGTTATAGGCGGCGTGAAAGATTCTGCAAAAGTAGCTTTTGGTATTTTTGCATTCCATCTCCTTATTCTCACCAGTGTTGTTCTGTATGGTGCCTACTATGCGTTTATTCTGCATGGCGCTTCCCATTTTGCCGATAACTACGCCCAGACTGCCGGCGTTATTCGTGAACACGGGGGCATTGCCAAAACATTATTCTTTGCCTTCTCTGCCTGCCTCCTGGGCGTATCAGGTTTCGAATCTTCTGCCAACTTCGTAGAAGAACAGCAGCGCGGCGTGTTCCGCAAGACGCTTCGCAATATGTTATTGGGTGTCGTTATTTTCAACCCGCTCATCGCTCTTGTTATCCTGAACACTATCCCAATAGAAAGCGTAACAGAAGCAACAACCGACTACGTTCTTATTAACACATCTAAGGATTTGGGCGGCATGATCTTCCAGTACTTCGTAGTGATTGATGCCTTCCTGGTACTCTGTGGTGCCGTTCTTACTTCCTATGTGGGCGTAAGCGGACTGCTCAACCGCATGAGCTCCGACGGCTGTCTGCCGAGTTTCTTCAATAAGGAAAACAAGAAAGGTTCCTTCCCGCGCATTATCATTACGTTCTTCCTGCTCTGCACATCCATTCTGGTTGCCACCAAGGGCAACACGCTGTCTCTGGCCGGCGTGTACACCATCGCCTTCCTTGGCGTCATGACATTGTTTGCTTTCGGTAACCTTGTTCTTAAAGAGGCGCGCAAAGACTTAAAGCGTACCTACCACGCCCCGCGCATTGTGGCGCTTGTGGCTCTCATTTCCACGGCTGCAGGTATGATCGGCAATATTCTCATCAATCACCAGAACATTGTCTTTTTTGCCACGTACTTCGTGCCGGTCATGCTTATTGTACTGGTTATTATCTACGCGGATTTCGTTCTGCGGGGTCTCATGAGAATGTTCGGCAACATGTCGGGCATCAGCAAAGCCATTCAAAGATATTTTAGTGATATTACCGGCGGAAAGTATGTTGTCTTTATTCACCATGCCAACCGTCTGTACTCCGCGCTGGATTACCTGAACCGTAACGAGACCGGTCGTAACGTTACACTGGTGTACTGTAATAACGGCGCCATGGATACGGAAGATGACGACAAGAACTTCAAGGAAATTCAGGAGACTCTGCCGTACCTGGTAAAGGCGGGCTTTATGCCGCACATGACCGTGGACCTGAAGTACGTAGACAAGCCGTTCGGCCCGGAGACCATCGACAGCGTGTCCCGCGAAATGGGTATCCGCAAGAACCGTATCATGATTGGTTCCATCCATGATTTCCATGAGTTCGAATACGACGAACTGGGCGGCGTCCGCATTATTTTCGGCTAATTGAGCCGCTTGTAAGACTATACAAAAAAAGCGTTTGCCGTTAGTGGCAAACGCTTTTTTTATGTTCGCAGTGTGCCCGACCGCAAGTTATGCGGAGAATTTTCCGCCGTCGCATGAGTCAATCCTGCCGCAGCCAACAGGTACTATATGTGAATCGTTTTTATTTTGTCTATATTCGGTAGTACACTGTGAAATCTACTCCATTCCATCCGCACGTATGCCAGCAAAAACAGCCGAGAAAAACCCGCAGAAACTACCTGCGCCATCTGTTGTCCTGTGTTCCCGCGGCTATTCGTTTGAAGACCGCCTGGAAGGAGTGACGGACTACGCCGAACGCAATAAAGTGAAGAAAGTCATTCTGCTCCACTGCCCGGAAAAAAAGCACAGCGAAAAGTTTGTGCAGGATATTCAGGAACATGCCGTGAAGCTGTTTGCCGCCACCAATAAAAAACTGCTCAAGCACGGCAAAAAGGAGCTCAAGTTTGAACTCCGGATGGAAGAAGGACTACTGGAGGACAACCTCAAAAAACTTCTGGCTAAAGAGAACGTGTCCGTGGTCTTCGTAGGTATGAAAATGCTGGATTACCGCCTGAGTGAAATCAAGAAACTGAAGACTGCCTTTTATTTTATGGGAAAGTAGATAGTAGATAGCTGTGAGCTTTGAGCTATAAGCTGTAAGCCCAATGATAGAAGCACAATAAAATGACGGCCCCCGCGATGGGGGCCGTCTTGTTTCCTGTACAGTGAAGTACAAGAAACGGGGTTTGATTGGTTGGTGGAAATTCTAGACCAATGTCAGTTCGGGAACGGGTGGCTTTGCCGGTTCTTCATAATAGTCCAGCTCAAGCTCGGGAAGAACGACTCGAACCCCATCCCGCGAGAACTCAACAGGGATGATTTCCTTGGAGATGGCCGCGTCGTACTTGAGTCCGAAGAACTTCTGGGCAGGTGTGGACAACCGGAGCGTCAGCTTGAAGAGCATCAGCCGCAGCCGCGTAAACAAACCGACGTCCTCGCCTACGATGATGTCTTCTTCGCCAACCACGATAATCCAGCGGTCGGACGGGATGTTGATCCTACCCTGCCGCTGAAGCTCGTGAAGAGCGCCGCGAACATCAGGCGGTTCGGTGTAGCCGTACGTACCGGTGACGGAGACAATGTTGCGGCCGAGATCGGTCACTTGGAAGTTCTGTCCTCCTTCCGCCTCGGCCACCGAGACTTGGTGAACATGAAAGAACGTAACGTGTGCCGGGAGCACACCGTACTTCTTGAGGAAGATACGGAATGACGGCGGCAGAGTGGAATCCATGGACTGAATAGCACGTGAGCAAAGGAAAACGAACGCGCGGTCCGTCACTCCCAGCTTCCTCTTTCCGGTAACCAGCTGGTTAGCCACGGAAAGGCCATTAGACGCAGATTCCCGCATGTCATCCAGCTTGTCGCGCAGTGCAACGAGCCAGCCGACCTTTTTGGGCCTGGTGCCTTCGTTGCCGAACACGCCGTCGTAAGTCTTGGCGATTTCAGTCCGGCCCCACTGCCAGGTAAGCATGATAGTCACGATCACGGCGGCGATTGCCACGGGCACATAACCGCCATGCGTAATCTTGAGCAGATTACTGGCAAAGAAGAGGACGTCCACGGCCATAATGGGCGTGCAGACAGCCAGAACTTTGAGAATGTTCCAGTTCCACCGATAATACGCCACGTATCCGAAGACCAGTGTCGTAATACCCATGGTGCCGGTGACGGCGATGCCGTAAGCCGCAGCCAGGTTACCTGCCGTGCGGAAGATCAAGGTGATCGTCACGCAGCCAAGGAACATGGACCAGTTGACGGCCGGAATGTACACCTGCCCCTCTGCTTCACGATTCGTGTATGTGACTTTGAACCGCGGGCAGAAGCCAAGTGCAATTGCCTGCTTGATGATGGAGAACATCCCCGTGATGAGCGCCTGCGATGCGATGAACGCAGCAATCGCAGAGATGATCAGATCGACAGTGAGGATGATGCTATTTGTCAACACCCAGCCTTCGATCTGCGGAGTAAGTGCGTAGAACGTATTTGCCCGAGGGGGAATCCCTTTCTCGAGCATATAGCCGACCTGCCCTGCGTAATTACAGAGCAGACAAGGCAAAACCAAGTAGAACCACGAAAACATGACCGGCCGTCGGCCGGAAAGCTTTGGATCCAGACTCTGGCCTTCTTTGCTGTTCTGGCCTCCTCTGGCGAAGTGGCCGATGTCGGCATACTTCGCTTCTCCTCCGGTAATGGCCAAAACGACCACGCCGAGGATAACGAACGCGCCGAGACCCGGGAATTGCATGACGAAATGATAGGCGTACATAGGATTGAACGCCTTGATCAACTCCGGATGGCGAACCATCCAAGGAATGCCTTTGATGGCAATCCACGGGAACCAGACGAGCATCATGAACCAGCCGAAAAGGCTGCCCACCTTGCTGGTTCCACGCCATTGCGCTTTGAAGAGGATGAAAAGACTGACCAGCGTAGCAATCACTGCCCAGGATTCACCCAGCGGTTCGTACGCACCCAACATACTGATGGGCGGCGTAATGACACCGTCAGCAGCCAAAAGACCGGCAGCTGCCACGACCAGATATCCAATGAA
>JAQBQQ010000041.1 GCA_028286915.1 Candidatus Peribacteria bacterium
TAATACGCTGCGCATTTCATCTGAAATATCTTTTGCGCCTCCGCCGAAGACATCCATATGGCTTTCCTGCAAAACAAGGTTATGAATTTTTCCACCTTTCGCAAATTGCTTTTCTATAATAGCTAAATATTCATCAGTCACCGACTCCACACCGCCGGCAACTCTCTGCTTATCAATCGACTCCTTATATATTTCCAGCAACTTCCAGCACATGATTCCATCCTCATCCATATTTTTCAAAAAAAGATTCACGTGCAGGACGCCGTTTTGTACAAACGGTCGCATGGATCCTTTTGCCAGCCTGTCACAGAGCTGCTCGCAAGCGCTGCGCTGCTTAAAGCGGGAGATGCCGTTTCCATGATGGTCAAGCACTAAGCGCGGTAAAGCAGGAGCGTTTCCGGTTTGTGCCGGCATTATGATTCTGTCATCCTCGTCCGGTCCATGATCCTGACCGATTTTATAACCATCTGCTGCCAGAGCATTATCAAAAAATGCCTCGTTCTCGAAGGCATCTTTTTCATCCTGTATTTTCGGAGCCAGAATCATATTCACGCCGTTTCCCTGCAACACATGACACAGCTCTTCATACTGGTCCGCAGGCAGGTCATACCATTTCCGGACATTTGTCTGGATAATCACTCCATGGGAATCGGCAATGCCTTCCAGAATAATTTCTTTCTTGGCACGAGTATCAACAGGTGAATTTTCTGATAAAAGATCATGAACCTGAACATTCCATAGGGAAGCTGCTTTTTGAAGACGTAAAATCGATCCATTAGCAGAAATGGGCACTGTATCTTCCCGATAATATTCCAGAGGATGAGTGGTAGCCATACGGATTTCGGACGGTTTACTCTCACGTATACCTGCCGTCAACTGTTCCGTTCAAGATACATACAAAAAGCCTACTTATACTCATATGTAAGCCATAAACCACATTAACACCGCAGTCTTGTCTTTAGGTACTTGACCTCAGGTGTACACTAACTGTTTGCTGCGGCGGCCAAGCGTGCCTGTTGGTCTCTCTGGCGCAGGCTTTCGACAATATCTTCAATGTGACCTTCCATAATGCCTGGTATGTTACTAAAGCTCTCATTAATGCGGTGGTCCGTCACCCGGTCCTGCGGAAAGTTGTACGTACGAATCTTCTCGCTGCGGTCGCCGGAACCTACCTGGCCGGCACGCATATCGCCGCGCTCTTTTGCCAGACGCTCCTGTTCGGCGGCATACAAGCGGCTGCGCAGTAAGCTCATGGCCAGTGCGCGGTTTTTAAGCTGGGACCGCTCTGTCTGACACGCCACCACCACGCCGGTTGGAATATGAGTGATACGCACTGCGCTCTCTGTTTTATTGACATGCTGGCCGCCGGCACCCTGGGCGCGGTACACATCCATACGCAAGTCTTCGGTACGGATTTCCAGGTCCACTTCTTCCGCTTCCGGCAAAATAGCCACTGTCGCCGTGGATGTATGCACTCTGCCCTTATTTTCGGTTTCCGGAATACGCTGCACGCGGTGAACGCCGGATTCATACTTTAATCTGCCATAGGCACCCCTGCCTTCAATTTTACAGGACGCCTCTTTAAGGCCGCCGCCATCCGCCTCCGACAGATCCATCATTTCCACCTGCCAGCCCTGTTCTTCGGCATACCGCAAATACATACGCAAAAGCTCTGCCGCAAACAGTGCCGCCTCCTCACCGCCCGTTCCGGCACGCACTTCCAGGATAACGTTCTTGTCGTCATCCGGGTCTTTGGGGACCAAAAAAGTATGCATGGCCTGCTCCAGGGTGGGGATTTTTTCCCGGGCTACAGCCGCCTCTTCATCGGCCATTTGCTTTAGTTCCGTATCATCTATGGCACTTTCGGAAAATCTGATTGCCTCCTGCGCCGCATCAAACTCAGCCAATAAGCTGATAAGCGGCTCCAGTTCGGCTCTTCTTTTACTTATACGGGTAATTTCTTTTTGGTTACTGAACACAGCCGGGTCCTGCAGCTGTTCGCCCAGAGTCTTATATTCCTCCGCCAGAGATTGCAGTTTTTCACGCATAGAGAGCTTTTATGGAAAAGCAGGCAAATAGTACGGCAATATCGGCATCCATTCAAAGCAAAGTAAAGCCATTGGTATTATCAATAACGCATTGCGTAATCCACGTCCTTCATCCATTCGCGGCCGATACAGCTGCCGGTGGCATGGGTTTTTGATCCGGCGTAGAAGGATCCGGCACAAGCGGTGCTTCCGGTCCCAGACGAACGCCTTCGATAATGGCATTACAGTTCGGCCCCACACGGGCATCCACAATCAACTTATGGGAATTACGCGCCTGTTCCAGCTCCCGGCCTTTTCCTTCCTCCACGAAATACTGACCTATATCCGGGAAAAATGCCTGCCTGTACTGCAAGGAACCCTTAAGACATACCTGCCCCGGCTGCAGCACGGGCTTGCTGCTACCAAACGCCACGCGCTGGTACAGATCACCTTTTTTCTCCAGCGTCACATAGACAGGCTTACTGTAATCCATTGCCTGAGGCAAACCCTGCCCCACCTCATAGTTCAGCATCACGTACTGGCCACGAAAGACGGATGTCGGATCAACAGAAATTGTCTGGAGTGATACAGGCGTTCCCGTCGTGCGCAAAATAGCGGATGGAACAAAAAGCCCGAACACGGCAACGAGTTCAAAGATAAGGCCGATGAGGAAAGCGGTGCGCCGGGTCATCATTTGCCTATGGAGGTAAGAACTTTGCGGCGCTGTCGTTCCAGAATGGCGCCCATCATCATAATCAGCAGTCCGCCCAGTATAAAAGCCACCGAACGGTAGCGCATTTGTAATGCCCAGGAGAAATACTGAATAAAGATGGCAACAGCAACGGCAAACATGCCGGTATTAATAAGAACCGGCAAACGGAGTTGTGTGCCGTACCAGATAATGACCAGGAAAAAGACAAAAGCCAGAAGTACATGCACGGCATACAGCAGCTGAAATGTTGATATAGTCTGTGCAGTCGTGGCAAAATCAACATACGTAGTCCCCGTGTAACCCTCAGGAAAACCTCGGAGAACAGGCAGATATGCAAGAATATATATGAATGTCACATACAGACCGAGTGCCAGCAAGCCCCACTTACCCTGAGCCGTTTCAAATCTGCCATACAGAAAAGCCAGGCACAGCAATGCGGCGGCTGCCACTGCCATAACAATGTTCAAGGTGTCCTGTTGGAAGCGTAAAAACGGGAAGAACACTTCTTTGTCGATAGTGGAAATAACCACTACCAGTGTGACCAGAAATATTCCCCAGTGGAAGAGTGTCTTGGCACCAAACCGCATATACTTCCAGCGCGGCAAAAGCAAACCGGCACTTACCAGACCGGTGCCAATAACGGGCAGCATGGTAAGAATGCTGTAATTGGACTGAAACAGAAAATCAAACTCACCAGAGCCGCCGACCATGGAAGACCGGAGCCAGCCAAGGAAAAGAATAAGCAACGGAACAGATGTCCAGAGGTGCAAACGCGACTGCAAAATGACGGCAAAAAGAAGTGTCCCCAGAAACCATAGCAATGCACCCCACCAGAAGGTAAGCGGCAGATGATATATTTGCGCCACCAGGAAAATACCGGCGCCAAAGATCAGAATGTTTACAAAGAGTAATGCCAAACCGCTCTTTTCATATTTACCGGTTTCGAATGCGAAGTAATACCCTGCCACGCCGGTTGTCACCATTCCGGCCATAAGAATAGCCACTTTCATAACCGGCGTGAGCACGCTCCAGTTGCTTCCCACAAAAAGGATGACTCCGAGGCCAACGAGAATGGCGCCAACCGCAGAAAAAATACTGATAGCCCGGTGAGACATATCTTCGTTCCTTTCTTCGGCAATAAGGCCCGGCGGCAGACTGTCCACCAGCTCCATGGCTTTCTTTTTGGTAAGCTTTTTCTCCTTTACCCAGTATGCCAGCGCCTGCTCAATGGTTATCATTGGCACCATAATAGCGATTTATTAGGAAATTTGAATTGCACTTATTTCCTATGGATGTTTGTTCGTTGGTTCGTTATTGGTTTATGGTTACAGGCGATAAACGAACCAACCAAAAACCAATAAACAATTGCAAATATGGCATATATTAGAGCAAAATACCGCCCCTATGAAAATACTCGTTGCATTATCGGGTGGAATTGATTCTTCCGTGGTTGCTCATTTGCTCCATGAACAGGGCCATGAGCTGATTGGTGTCCGTTTTACGCTGTGGACGGATCCGCTGGCGCCGGCTTTGGCCGATATTCTGCCAAGCAAATGCTGTAACGCGCAGACTGCTTACCGCACCCGTATGGTTGCCGATGCATTGAACATACCGCTTCATATTGTATCCTTTGAAGATGAGTTTAAGAAAAATGTGGTAGACCCGTTCCTGGAAGACCACAAAAAAGGACTGACACCCAACCCGTGCATAAACTGCAACCGCACCATGAAGTTTGGAAAATTACTGGAGCTGATGGAAGAATACGGCTGTGAAAAACTGGCGACCGGCCATTATACGCGTGTAGCCAGAGAAACAGTAAACGACGGAACCGACCGCATGATTTTGCTTGAGGCACTGGACGGGCCAAAAGACCAGAGTTATTACCTGTACGGGCTGGGGCAGAATCAATTACAAAAAGTGATGTTCCCGTTGGGAGGAATGCACAAAGAAGAAGTATTCGCACTGGCGAGGCATTATAACATTCCGTTTGATGAATATTATAAAGAAAGCCAGGACTTGTGTTTCTTCCCGGAAAAAACACCACAGGAATTTTTGAAACGTCATTTAACAGATGCAATCCAGCCGGGACACATTATCCGCCGCGATGGAACAGTTGTCGGCAGCCACAAAGGCTTGCCGCTGTATACAGTCGGCCAGCGCCATGGCCTTGGTATTGGCGGGCTCAAGATTCCACTGGAAGTGGTGGCCAAAGATGCCAGTGCCAATACGCTGATTGTTACCGAGCAGCACAGCGAACTACTGCAGGATATTTCCCTCACCGAATTGCACTGGATATCCTGGGCACCCGTGCCGGACACACGCATTCCGTTTGAGTACCGGACGCGGTCGCTTTCCGCCCGCAAGCGCGGCTGGCTGAATTTTGACGGCAACAGTGCCCGCTTTACCTTTGAAAAGCCGGAACATCCGCAGGCATACGGCCAGTCTCTGGTGCTCTACCGAGGGGAAGAAATTGTCGGCGGAGGTGTTATGACCGCATCGTAGGTTTACACCGGGATATTTCCATATTTTTACTGCAGCCCTGTTACTATTCTGCGGGTTTTTTTTATTTCACCCGGAAACACGACTACGTCATGATGCCGGAGTTTTAGTCTTATAAAGCGATAAAGTCCTTTTTTTGATATCAAAACCTATAAAACTGTCTATACAGTACAAATTAGGGAAGCATGATACTCGTAAAAGCGCTCATTTTCCGGTATAATCTATAGATTTCCATGAATAACCCGGCCCACTGGGCAACATATGACGGCGACGGAAATGTGATCCTGCCAAAGGCGGAGAGCCTGCAACCACATGCCATGGAACCCAATACCTGGCACGCAGTAGAGAACACAACCATCACGGCATCCGCCAATGGCGAACATGTGAACTGGCAGACAACCACGATAATTGAAGAACATGTGTCCACCGTAAGCCGGGCAACACAGGAGATCTTCCGCGAAGGAGCGCATCAGTATTCTGTGAGCATACAGGCGGTTCCGGAAACCGTGCAGGAACTCCGCGGCGAAGTAAAAGGCGCCATGCAGTCCGTCTGGGGATTTCTTACACAACCGGTCTGGGTACCAACCCGCACAAAAAAAGTGAAGCAATACAGCCGCATGAGCTTATTTTTTCTGGATATTCTGCGCTTCGGCGGAACATTCACGCTTATCTTTGTTGTACTGTTCGTGGCACTCAACTACCAGAGCTTCTGGCAGATTGCCTCGGCACGGCTGGCGCCCTTTCTGGAAAATCCGTCCATGGATAGTGCCGGGCAGAAACTGCAACAGGATATGCCATGGCTGGACAAAGAAAAGCGGGCCGAAGGAAATCTACTCAGCTTTCTGCCGCCGGTCGGGCCACCGCAAAACCGGATGATTATTCCAAAGCTGAACCTGAATGTCCCGCTTATCAACCCGTCCACTGCCGCGCTGATCAATCAAAATTGGGATCAGGTGGAAAAAGATATTCAGCATGGCCTGCAGGAAGGCGTGGTGCATTACCCCGGCACGGCCAAAGCCGGACAGGCCGGTAACTTCTTTATTACCGGACACAGCTCGTATTACCCATGGGACCCAGGCAGATATAAAACCGTATTCGCACGGCTGCAGGAGCTGAATGTCGGCGATGAATACACTGTGTATTACAACGGTGACCGGCACCGTTACATTGTAGATACTAAAAAAGAAGTCAAACCGTCGGATGTTTCCGTTCTGGATCAGCCGGCCGACAAGCGCATTTCCACTCTTATGACCTGCACGCCGGTTGGCACCACGCTCCGCCGCCTCATTCTTGTTTCCCGTGAAGTGGATCCGCTTACGGGCGAAACCATGGCAGTGGGACAACAGCCACGCGAGGAGCAGAGAGCAGCGCCACTCCAGGCATTACCAATTTAGGGTTTGGGTTAGGGTTAGGGTTGGGTTATCATATGTATGATCAAGCGTTTTGATTAAGAATAAGTGGTAATCTTAACCTTATTCCTAATCCTAACCCCTTCATCAGCCGCTATGGTGGAAAGGTAGACACGGGGGACTTAAAATCCCCTGCCCATAAACCGGGCGTCTCGGTTCGATCCCGAGTAGCGGCACCACGTAAAATCGCGCAGTGAGATTTTACGTGCCACGTGACGGCGCAGCCGTTTTACGTGGCTGATATGGCGCGATCACGTGGCGCAGCCATCTACATCAAACTACAATATTCTACTATGCATCACGTTTACGTCATTGAAAGTATAGAAAGCCAAAAGCGATATATCGGCTATACTACCGATCTCCGGCGCAGGCTGGGTGAGCATAACGCTCACAAAAATATTTCAACCGCAAAAGAATCAGCCTGGAAACTTATCTACTGTGAAACGTATGTAAATAAAATGGATGCGCTTGGGCGAGAGAAATTTTTAAAAAGTGGCTCAGGTTGGAGATTTTTAAAAAAGCAGCTTCGATATTATTTTGAGGAAGGTACAATCAAATCATGAAACTCATATTCCTTTATGGGCCTCCCGCCGTCGGCAAGCTCACTGTTGCTAAAGAGCTTTCAAAGCTGACAGATTTCAAAATTTCCGAGCATTCTGCATCGGCTGTGCTTGGCTGAACTCGAACGTCGGACGAGTCTGTGCCAGCTGTGAATAACCCCGAGCCCAAATTATGCGGAGCCTCTTTATGGAAGAGCGAAGGCAAATCCCGATCTGCAAACGATACTGAGCATCACCGTACCGAGATTTGAGTGCAGGGATCTGAAACGTCCGCCTGATCTATACCCTGCCTGCATGTTAAACAATTAATACAACATAAGAATCGCTGGAAGCATTGCTAATACGGGCAATGCAAGAATAATGCAAAAAATACTATCGAGAAGTATGAAGCGTTTCGATTTCATATATTTGTAAAATATTCCGTTCAGGATAGTGAATAACGTCGCGTTAAATACCGCTAATATTATTATTCCTGTGTGTGGCCCAATCAACTCTGATAGCGGAAGGAAGCCTGATAGAGGCACCAAGAGAATCATTGCTGGAAGATTCAAGAAAAGAGCAAAGTCTCTTGCTACGAATGTACTGACAACCGAATAAGCCACACCAAACATCACCCCAATAAGGATGCCGGGACGTTTAGTTATCTCAAGAATTAATCTATCGTACATACGCCCAATTTAGTGTATTTTATATATAGTAACAACGTAAATTTAACGTTCGTGACTGCTTGCAGTCGCCTCCTGAATCATGATCAGGAGGAGCAAGATTTAGGACAGCGCTTTTGTCAAATTGATGGCTCACATACTACGATCATTTGTCGATTGCTTGTGGAGAACACGAAAGCCGATGACAGCGATAAGGCCACTCGCCAGAGCGATAAAGCTATTCGACTCAAGGACGCTCTTGGTGTCTTCGAATCTCGATCCGCTGAAAATACCAGCAATCATAGCAATTGAAGCAGGTAATGATTCATTGAAATAAATCGCCCTTCTCGTATGGAGGTTTACACACCAAAAGATATGATCTCTGGCGACCCATACCATCATCATAGGTCATTTGAGTGATTAACTACGATGAGGCAAATTTAGTCGAACTGCTCCGCATTGTTAAAGTTCATTACTCTTCGAGAATCGGTATATCTTTCGGCAGATTTCTTTCTGGCTCATAGATAGTAAAAATCTTCCCATCAGGACTTGTGGCTTCAAAAGTGTAGTAGCATTCGGGACCCCCAGCACTTCGAAAGGAAAGTTTTGTTCCAGTCTTCAATAGATGTAATCCCCATCGAATGTCTTTCGCCAAAGTGAAGTCCATTGGATAGTCGCCAGCAAATGAAATGTTTATTGTTCTGTAGTTACTCGTTTGCTCAGCACCGGTGAATTCGGATGGAGGTTGAGAGGAAAGCGTTGCAATACTTTCTCGCAGACTTTGAATATAACTCACTACCTTTAAATCTGTTACTGGCAGTCCCTCATGCATCATAAAATTGAATGCATTTAGTGTTCCTTCATTCAGCAATCTTTTATTTTCCCCGTCTTCTATATCAAATCCTTCCGGAATTAATTGCTGACTAATTTTGTCAAGATTAGACATAGATAATGAGGTAAATTATATTATATATTATACACTTTATATATATTATAGCAAATTATCTCTGTGTTTTTACCAAAGAAGTTCTAATATGGGTGTAGTCCCGAATAGACGCTATGTCCAATTCAACCATCAAAAGATATGATCTCCGGTGACCCGTACTACCATCATGTGTCATCAGAAATCATAACTCTCCTATCTTTCATTGCCTTACAAAATGACTGTTCAAAACTTAAGTCGGTTCCATCGGCTTGGTAAATGGTACCTACTCCTGTCGGCAATACTTTTTCAATGTGTTCTGGTTTTCTTTGTCTTGTCACACCTTTCTTTGCCTCTTTTTTCAGAAAAAGGATATTTTCTGTACGCATCAAAACATGTGTATCCGCAAAATGCCCGATTACTTTTTCGCGGTTCGGTATCAAGCTTCGGCGGACTGAATGAAATCTATGTTTTTAGCGCTCCATCGGAATGGATACAGTCCCTTCTGCATAGTGAACCCTGGCCAGGTGCAAAATGGGAGTGGATTGATGTTACAGGTGACGGAAAATTCGGAACATGTTCGTTGCCGGATGAAAATGACGAACGCGCACTGAAAGTACTTATTCCACCGGGTCATTATCGCTATGCCAAGAAAAATGACGATTTCATAAAAGAATTTATTATCAACGAGCAGACTGGATTAGTCATGATGTGTGCCAGTGATTAAATGGAGATTTATGCAAATCGGCTATCAAAAAATACAAACCAACAAACATTCATCCCAAAGCAATATCTTTTCATGCCATCCGTCATCAGCTTATATGCTTATTGAAAGCCGCAAGCGGACCGGACCTATTCTTTTGTTGCATACGTATCAAAATATTAAAGATCCATGTCCGGTGTTTGATGGAAAGCAATGGCACATGTACGGATCTGGCATTACCAATACAGAGGGAAACTGGCAAATTTTACACGCTACGGCACCGGACATATACGGCCCCTGGACAAATATGGAGCCCTGTAAAATAATAGGAATAAAAGGACCGAATGTGGCGGCACCCGGCGTAATTTATGACATGGAAGACCATGCCTTTCATATGTTTGTGCAAACGGATTTTGCCGGACTGGAAGGAACTATTGAGCATCTCATCTCCACGGACGCTCATGTATTCACAAAGGAATCCACCGTTTTGTCCTCTATTCCGCTTACTGCCGAAGCCGGCATATATGATCCCCATCCATCCGTTGTCCGTGGTGAAAAAGTGCTGTGCTATTCGGGCATGGCGCAGGTAAGCCGGCCGGATATTTATCTGGCAATCAGTGAAAGTAAAATCTGGAACGGTCCATGGAAACGACTGGGACGTATTTTGGCGCATGAAGATGTACCCCATCATAATCAACATGGACATCATGATTACGAGTGGGGCCTGGAAGGAGCACAATTGTTGGAATTACCCAGTGGCAAGCTGCTGCTCATTGGCGTCTGTTTTTTGCCGGAAGGCGAGCGCGGAACCAGACAACGGGTATTTTTTGCATCGGCCAACGAACTCACCGGACCTTATAGGACTCTGGGCACCGTACTCATGCCGGCGAAGGACTCCGCGTGGGAAGCCGGCGAGAACGGACATGCCGCCGGCATCATAATCAATAATGCGTTGGTCCTGTTTTATCAGGCGCGCATGCCGGGTAACCAGCCATGGCAATACGGTATTGCGGAGTTCGATATTGGCCTGCTTGAACAGGCTGCCGACTATGCGCTGAGCATGGACAGGCATCAGGTACTATAAAATTGTACCTGTTTTACATGCCTGCGCAGGCTTTGTCCTGTCTTGTCATGAACAACTTCACGCTGCGTCATAGTGGTGTCCTCTTACGACAGGACCTATCTCTTTCCCATTCATTTTATGAAAATGCTTTTTGCAGCTTTTGACAGCATAGCTACCGCCGATGAAACCATTGATGAACTTATCTCCCGCGGGTTCGATGTCCGGGACATTTCGGTTATCACTCAGGAAAACCAAAAATCCGCGGCCGGCAATATGGCGGCCGGTGCCGCAGGCGGTGCCACTACGGGCGGAGTCATTGGCGGTATCGCCGGACTTCTGGCAGGCGCGGGTGTATTCCCTGCACTGGCAGGCTTTCTTATTGGCGGTCCTGTTGCCGCCGCACTTGGCTTAACCGGTATAGCCGCCGCTACTGCCAGCGGCGCCGTCACAGGTGTCGTTGCCGGCGGGCTCATTGGCGCGCTTACCAACCTCGGTTTAAACAAAGCAGACGCACAATATTACAGTGATATTGTGGAAAACGGCGGGGTATTGCTTGGTATTCCTGTCAATGACGATGACGAAACGCTTGCCCGTTCCATTTTGGAATCTCACGGAGTAGTACGCATAGGCGAAGGCGCTTCCCGGAATTAGTCAGCCACTTTTCCATACAAAAGCCAGTGGTACGCCCGCTGGCTTTTCCAAATATGACAATATATTTCTGCATAATTTCTGTCATGTCAGTCCACATGCAGCGTCATGCATTATGTCCATTGGACATTATATTTCTTTTCCCCCAAAATTTATGGAAGAAATGCAAGAAGAAGAGGGCCAGCAAACAGGCTCCATGCAAGAAGGTCGTGATGATGAGGGTCGCTTTGAGCCGGGCTCTCCCGCAGCTCGCGAAGCCGGCAAAGAAGGCGGCCAGCAACGACGCACCTGAATATGCATAAAAAAGAGCGGATTAATCCGCTCTTTTTTAGCACTATTACGATACTGATTTTTCTTTATTCAGCGCCCAATCCGGCGTCTTCGGATGCAGCAGCATCATTCAAAGTGGCATCGCCGGCACATGTTTTAAGTGCGGCCTTAAAAGTATCCCATGCAGCCGCATGAGCCGTTTTCCATGCCTTGGCGGCAACACCGTTCGTTGCCTTAAATGCATCCCAGGCGGCGGTGACAGCCTGCTTACGATCTGTTCCAAATAACGCCCAGGCATCATGCAGAGCCGTCTTACGCGCCTGATACGTACCGGTAAGTGCTGTTGTATACGATGCCAAACCGGCAATGAGTGCAACCTCACGCGTATCAACGGCAACCTGTCCGCATGCTCCTACCTGTACTTTGGTTTCCGTTCGTACTTGCGTTGCTTCTGTTTTTTGTTGCTTGCCATCCTGCTTAACCTGACGCTTGATCTTCATTTGTGTCTGGACAATCAAACGTTTCTCGCGTGCATTTGGCAATTTGGTCTTTAGTGGCGTTGGCTTGATTGTACCGGTTATTACCGTTTCAGACGAGGATACAGATGAAGATGAAGCTGCTGCTGTTGTATTTTCTGCATATGCCGGTGCGGCAAATGTTGATATTAAAAGGAATGCCATACCGGTTGCGGCAATGGAATGTCTCATACGGAATTGGGGGAAATAAGCAAAAATGCTTATACTGAGTATAGAAGGTCATGCCCGAAAACTGACTTTCAAGAATAGAAGTTTACGTGCCATACGTATCATTAATCGCAAAGACCAATACCACTATAGTGCAAGTCCACAAGCGGTACTTGTCATAAACCCCGGAGCCACCCGTCATCACTAGTACTCTTCCATCGCCTTCGACCTCCTGTTTCTCCCGACCCTTCGTATTACGAAGAGTAGGCAGAAGTAAGACAAGTGACTAGGGTGATGAAAGAGCACTTTTTTCTCTCTCTATCATGCATATTGGTTCATACTTCCACTGGCAGGAATCCATTGAGGACCCGGCTTTCTTTTTGCTCCTGGCAGCTACGGCAATAGGCATAACGACTATTCTTGTCTACGGCGCATCGCTTTTTTCCTTCTAATATTTTCTGATGCCCTCATGCAATGGCTTCGGTAAGCTCGGATGTGCAAGCCGGGCACCTGGTTGCCTTACGCGGGATATCAGATATACAAAACGGACAACTCTTGGTGGCAACAGCTGATTCCTTATGCTCTCCTTTTTGACCGATTTTTTTCAGCGCATTGAGCTGACGAACCATCAGAAAAATGGCAAATGCCACAATAAGAAAATTCACTAAGTTATTAATGAAAATTCCATAATTCAAAGTAGCCGCGCCCGCACGCTTGGCCTCGGCAAGAGTGGCATAATTTCCTTTAAGGTTTACAAACTGATTTGAAAAATCCACCTGCCCGGTGAGTAAACTGAGCGGCGGCATAAGAATATCATCTACAAAGGATGAAACAATTTTACCGAATGCCCCACCGATCATTACACCCACGGCTAAATCGATAACGCTGCCACGCGAAGCAAAATCCCGGAATTCCCTAAGCAGACTCTTGGCTTTCATAGTATGAAGGTAGTGATTCAATATTATAAGTCAATATACTCATATGGCCATAGAGCTTCATTATTGCTACTGTCTGCTTATGGGTTACAAAGAAAAAGCGAGACAGATTCTAAATGATAATCTCTATTGCACAATCGCAACATCAACTTTGAATGGAACTCCATGGATTTCTCCGGTTTTTTTCGCATATGATGAAACATATAATATATTCTGGATTTCTAGTAAAGAAGCTAAGCACTCTGCGCTTCTTAAGCTCAATCCACAGGCAGCAATTGTTATTTTTGATTCCAAGGCTCCTGAAGGGAAAGGGGATGCTGTCTATATGGAAAGCACGGTTACTGTTCTTACGCGCACAGATGACATTGAAAGAGGTATGAACATCCTGGGAAAACGAGTTTCAAAAGATGAGTTTAAAGCACATTCGGCAACCGAAGTAACCGGAGAAAACATGTGGAGAATATATAAAGCCGTTCCGAATGCAATATATACCCTTAGCGAAGGAAAATACGTTAATGGGCAGTATATTGATACAAAAGTGCTTATTTCGTTATAGATGCGACAATCAATTTAGCCTTTTTTGTTAATTTATGCTATAATAGCATGATTGCTCCACATACAACTCCGTAACCGGCCATTTCTTACCTGGAAATACGATGTGCCTACGGCAAATGCAGCTGGCTGGGTTGCACTCTGTACCGCTGTTATTACCAGCTCCACGTATGGCGGTTTTGCCAAAAACCTGTCTTCGGCTCTGTCGCCACTGTCTCTGCTATTTGTCAGCCAGTTACTCATTGCATTTTTTGTTCTGTTTTCGTTTGGTGCCGTCCCTACGCTTAAGCGTTTGCTTGTCTTGCGCAGGCAGGTTATTTTGCCCCTAATTGCCGTCGGTCTCACCAATGGAGTCATTGCGCCACTTTTATGGTTCACCGGCATTCAAACGACAGTGGCTGTGAACGCGGCATTATTCGGAAGAATGGATATGATATTCATGTTCGTGCTGGCCTGGATTTTTATAGGCGAAAAGATTACCCGGCGCCACCTTATAAGCGGCGGTATTATTTTTCTGGGCATTCTGGTCGTTGTCTTCCAGGGCTTTCAGCCGGTATCCATTGCTATCGAACGCGGCGATCTTCTTATTCTTTTGGCGTGCTTCACATTTGCCGTTGGCAGTATGATTTTCCGCCTGTATTTACACGCCGTCGCGGCTGAATTGGTAATTTTGTGTCGTGCACTGACCGGTATTTGCTGTTTTTTCATTATTTCTCCTTTTCTGCCCTATACCTTCGGCTCCGAATTGCAACATTTTCCTTTATGGCTCATTCCCGCCTTACTGGGCTTTTGTTTTATAGCGCAGTTCATGAATATGTTCAGCTTTTACCAGGCCATTGAGCGTTTACCCATTGCCACCATATCGCTTGTCACCTCCTTCGAGATTATCGGCTCCGCTCTGTTTGCGCACTGGTATTTGCATGAGCCATTCATGTGGTATCACATTGCCGGCGGCCTGTGTATTTTACTGGGCGTTCTCATACTGGAAATACTCGGCACACATGCCACAGAAGAAATTAAAGAGTTGCATCTGGTACAAGAGAGGTCGCACAGTACCTAGAAAACAAAAAACCAGAATTGATCTTTCGGTCTTCTTTTAGCGTGTGAGTTTTTGAATCGACAGGCTGAGCATTTTGGCCACTTCCGCCCGGTTGATACCGTTCAGCGGACCGAAGGCGCCGGTCCGGTTACCGATGGCGTCGGTATAGCCGTTTACTATGCCGCTCTGTACCGCCTTCTCTATAGCGGCTGCATATAATGTATCGGCTTTTACATCGTTGAATAATACTCCGGTTGCCGGGCCGGGAGCCGGAACATCGAACGCCTGCAGCAACGTTGCCACCACCTCGCCACGCGTGGCCGGACGGTGAATATCCACTGCTGCGTCGTCAAACACAGTCCAGTGCAATGTTTCGGCACAGCCTACGTACTGCCTGGACCAATCAGTTTTTGCCATCGTATTCTTTACGGTTGTCGTACATTTTGCCTCATCAATCTGCGCGGCTTTTACAGCCATTTTGGAAAGCTCCGCCAGCGACACGCTGTTGGCGGCCCCAAACTCACCTTTCAGTTTTCCATCGGCGTTGCGGTAGCCGGACACAATGCCCCGCATAGCGACATCCCGGACATACGGCGCAAACCAGGCCTGACGGGGAACATCTGTTAAAGGAGTCACTGTTCCATTCTCTGTCACCGTTACAAACTTTTCGTCGATCTTTGGTACAACCACTGTCCCGGACGCGGCAGACACAGGAAACAGTTCGCCGTTCATTTCTGCATTGGCATCCTGCTGCTCCAGCGCTTCATCTTGTGCATCCTGATTCACAATGGTTTGCAGCTTGGGAATATCGGACTGCAGGGAATCGTAGGCGGATTTAGCCACAGCATTTCCGCATGTCATCGTGACAATGAGGCCGGAATACACAGCGGCAGACAAAGAAGTTTTACTCATGACCCAAGTGTACCACGCATCTCTTCCGGGGAAAGCCGATACGAAATTATCAGCCCCGCAAAAGAATGCAAAACCAAACGAACCTTCTCATGTAAATAAAACGCCCTTCGGGTGGTTATTTGTTCGATCAACCTCTCTTCTTGCCCGTTCCCGCATTCTCCCCTAATCTGCCCCGGACATGACAGTATCCCAAAAGAGCGGCCCCCACATGCCCGACCAGGGTAATGAGGTTGTATTTTCTGATGCGCCCGATTTGAAAGACGTACAAACCATCCTGCTTCTTGGTTCCGGTGCGCTCAAAATCGGCGAAGCCGGTGAATTCGATTACTCGGGCAGCCAGGCCATCAAAGCATTTAAAGAAGAAGGCAAGCGCGTGGTTGTCATCAATCCGAATATTGCTACCAACCAGACCAGCTGGAATTTAGCTGATTGCGTCTACTTCGTACCGGTAAGTCCGGCATTTGTGGAGGATGTTATAAAAAAAGAAAAGCCGGATGCCATTGCGCTCAGCTTTGGCGGACAAACCGCTTTAAACTGCGGTATTCAGCTATATGACACGGGCATATTGGAAAAATATAATATCCGCGTCCTCGGAACGCCGGTGGAGAGCATTCGCAAAACGGAAGACCGGGCTATTTTTAATCAGGAACTGCGAAGCATAAACGTGCATGTGCCGCGTTCTTTTGCGTGCGAAACCATGGACGCCGCACTTAAGGCGGGCGAGACACTTAGCTACCCGGTTATTTCCCGCGGGGCATTTGCGCTCGGCGGAAAAGGCAGCGGCCGAGCCATGAATGAGGAAGAACTGCGCGATCTGGTAAAAGTCGCTTTCGTTGAATCGCCGCAAGTGCTGGTGGAGGAAGATTTAACCGGCTGGAAAGAAATAGAATATGAAGTGGTGCGCGATGCTTACGACAACTGCATCACGGTCTGCAATATGGAAAACGTGGATCCGCTCGGTATTCACACCGGTGAATCCATTGTCGTGGCACCCAGCCAGACGCTGGATAATACGGAGTATCAGATGCTCAGAAATATTGCACTGAAAGTAATTCGCCACATGGGAATTGTGGGCGAATGCAATATTCAATATGCGCTGGATCCCAAGTCCCGGGATTACCGCGTTATTGAAGTGAATGCACGCCTTAGCCGCTCCAGTGCTCTCGCGTCCAAGGCAACCGGTTACCCGCTGGCATTTGTGGCGGCCAAACTGGCCCTGGGCTACGCGCTACCCCGGCTCCGGAATGCCATTACGCAAGTAACGAGCGCCGACTTTGAGCCGTCACTGGACTATGTGGCACTCAAAATGCCGCGCTGGGATTTGCAGAAATTCCGCTTTGTCTCGGATCAGGTCACATCAGAAATGAAATCGGTCGGCGAAGTAATGGCGCTTGGCCGCACATTTGAAGAAGCCCTGCAAAAGGCGATCCGCATGTTGAACATAGGAGCTGATGGCTTGTATCCTGTCCCTTTTACTTTTAATGATGTAGATAAAGAAGTAAAGCGCCCCACGCCACGCCGCATGTTCGCCGTTGCCGAAGCGCTCAAAGGAGCATGGAGCGTTGCGGAAGTAAATATTGCCACCGGTATCGACCCGTGGTTCCTGCATCGCATCCGTTCCTGTGGCGTAATTGCCAAAGAACTGTTCTCGGAAAAAGCGTCAGCCCTGCCCAAAGAACTTTTAAAGCAGGCCAAGCTGGCCGGCTTTTCGGATTCCTCCATTGCCGCGCTCCGCAGCGAAAAGAATGCCGATGTTATCCGCGCCCTGCGCCACGAGCATGGTATTTTGCCGGTTATCAAACAGATTGATACGCTGGCAGGAGAATTTCCGGCTCAGACAAATTATCTCTACATGACGTATCATGGAACAGAGCATGATGTGGATTTTAATCAAAACTCAAAACTCCAAACTCCAAACTCCAAGCGTGTTATTGTCCTCGGCAGCGGCCCGTACTCCATTGGCTCTTCGGTAGAGTTTGACTGGTGCTGTGTGCAGGCGGTGCATGAGTTACAAAAGCAGGGCTATGAAGTGACCATGATCAACAGCAACCCGGAAACAGTTTCCACCGACTACGACGAGTGTGACAGCCTGTTCTTTGAACAGCTCACCGAAGAACGTGTGTGCGATATTATCGGTCTCATTAAACCGGTTGGCGTCGTGGTTTCCATGGGCGGACAAATCCCCAATTCGCTGGCCCGTAAACTGGCTGCCAGGCATATTCCTATTCTTGGGACTACGCCGGAAAGCATCGACCGCGCCGAAAACCGCCACAAGTTCAGCTCTCTTCTGGATGAGCTGAATGTGGATCAGCCGGAATGGAAAGAGTTTGCAGACCTTTCGTCCGCCGAGGCCTTCTCGGACCAGGTTGGCTACCCGGTTATTGTGCGCCCAAGCTACGTACTTTCCGGCGCCGCCATGGCGGTGGTGCATTCGGCTGATGACCTGCAGGCATACCTGGAACAAGCCGCGCTGGTAAGCCCGGATGCGCCGGTGGTTATTTCCAAGTTTGAACAGGGCGCCAAGGAAATTGAGTTTGACGGCGTGGCCCAGAACGGCGAACTTTTACTGTATGCCATTGCCGAACACGTGGAAAATGCCGGCGTCCACTCCGGCGATGCCACTATTGTCATGCCGCCGCAGCGCGTGAACCTGGCCACCATGAGACAGCTAAAAGTAATTGCCAAAAATATTGCCAAAGGCCTGGCTATTTCCGGGCCGTTTAATTTGCAGATTTTGGCCAAAGACAACCGGCTTAAAGTTATTGAGTGCAACCTGCGTGCATCGCGCAGTTTTCCGTTTGCCAGCAAGGTGACCGGCATTAACTTTGCCGTCCTGGCCACACAGGCATTGCTCGGCAAAGCGCCAACCGGCATCCGGTACCAGACCATGGACTTGGATCATGTGGCGGTTAAGGCGGCACAATTCAGCTTCAGCCGCTTAAAAGGTGCTGATCCACGCCTGGGTGTGGAAATGGCATCCACCGGAGAGGTGGCCTGTTTTGGCCACAACGCCGAACAGGCGCTGTTAATTGCCATGCTGTCAGTCGGCTTTAAAATGCCCAAGAAAAACATTCTGATTACAGTCGGTAATCTGGAAGACAAGCTGGACCTGCTGCCCGCGGTACAGAAACTTCTGGAGCTGGGCTACTCGTTCTTCGCCACCGAACGCACGCATGAGTTTCTTAAAAGCCGCGATATCCCGTCGGCCTTACTGCATAAGGTATCCGAGCCGCGTTCGCCGAATATCCGCGAATATCTGGAACAAAAACGCATCGACATGGTCATCAATATTCCCACTCACTTTAGCTCGCCGGAACAAACTGACGGCTACTACATCCGCCGCATAGCAACCGACCACGGCATTCCGCTTATTACCAATGTGCAGCTCACCAAACGTCTGGTGGAAGCCATTGCACAGGAGAAAATAGAAGAACTGCCGAGTATAAAGTGGCCGGATATTCTGGAAATTAATTGACATATTTTATATAATTCATTATAAAACTAATAAGATCTTTACCATCCCCGAACCCACGTTACAGGAGAGCAGATAATGACAGTGTTTCTGACAGTGTTTGCGACTGTGGGGCTTGGCATATGCGGCCTCGGGTCGCTTGGCCTTGCAATCATCATGCTCAATGGTCTTCGCCCCTCCCGCAAAGCGCGACTGAAGCATGAAAGTAGCCTTGAGCTCGCATTCGTAGACCTTAAACTCAGTCATTCTCCGAATAATCCGAAGCTTCTGGAGCAGAAAGCTGCCATTCTTAAGGAATTGCAGCGGTCGCCCCGGGAAACGCTTCTCATTGCCGGCTTCTCGCTTTGCCTCACAGCCGGATCACTGGCCGGTATTATTTGGGTGGTCTGGAACGCGGTGTGGAATGTGGAGATCTGATCCCCGGGGAAGTCATTGACTTCCCTTTATTTAGTTTATTGAACATTTTTGCTTTCTATCTTGCCATATACGCTCGTTTCTTTACAATAAGCCAGCTTTCCCCCGTTTTTTCTATGGCTGATGATATTTTGTCCGATGAAGACCTTGGCTCCGGTTCTGCCGGCGGTTTTGGCGATGATGACCATACACTTGTCACAAAGGAAGGCTTGAAGAAGCTTAGAGATGAATTGGAGCACCTTAAAAAAGTACGCCGTTCGGAGGTGGCTCAGCGCTTAAAAGAAGCCATATCCTACGGAGACTTGTCCGAAAACTCCGAATACGAAGAGGCCAAAAATGAACAGGCCTTCGTGGAGGGACGTATTATGGAGCTGGAGCAGAAGATCAAGAACGCTAAAATTATCAGTGATAAAAAGACCGAAAAAGGCGGCAAGACGATTGATATCGGTTCTACCATCACCATCCAGAACGTAACGGATAATGATGAAGCCGAAGAATATACCATTGTAGGCTCCACCGAGGCCGACCCACTGGAAAAGAAGATCAGCAATGAATCCCCTATCGGCCGCTCTATGCTTGGCCACGTAAAAGGTGAAACTGTGGAGGTACAGACGCCCGGTGGCGCTTTTGAATACGAAATTCTGAAAGTATCCTAACTTCGTACAATAATGGCAGCAAGAATGGCGGAATAGTTCTCTGAACTCTCCTCTGCCATTTTTGCTTTTTTCCTGCTATTCTTTTTACATGGCTGACCCTGCTGCCCAGACACCTTCGCCCCTGGTTATCCCCGATGACGTTGCGCAGAATTTCCCCGAACTGCTTGCGCTCATTCGCGGATCCGAAAGCATGAACAATGAAGAGCGGCAGTACTGGATTACTATCCTGCCGGTCATGACGCCGGATCAGATCCAGAACCTGCAAAGTATTCTTTTAAACGAACGCGATCAATTAAAAGCGATTGATACTAAATATGCGCAGGAGATAGAAAAAATCGGTGAGCCGGCCGATACCGGACCAAGTGAAGAAGAGCAGAAAAAGCGCCGCGATGCCAGACGTGAGCAGGAAGAAAAAAACCGCCAGCAGGAGGAGGAAAACGCAGATAAATTACTGGATCAGATTGAGGGCGTGTAACTGCCGTCTGGTTCGGCTTACCGCTTGTTCGTTTATAATACTGCCTCTCAGCCTCATAACCTACCGGGCTGACAGTGCCGAACTCCGGATAATAAACTGATCAATCAGACATACTAATTCCTCCGGCGCTTCCTGGGTTGACTTGTAGCCACCGGTTTTAAGTTCTATATCGGTTGCCACGGCCCAGCGTATAAAATTTTCCATGTGAGCGCGCCTGGCCGAGGATACAAACGGCAGCAGCGATTTTACGGATGGAAACGGCACGCCGTATTCACTGGCAATGGTTGCGGGATTTTTTATGCCATCCTGTACCGCTACAAAAACCAGAAACGTGTTCTTCAGCATCCATAGTAAAATACTCCACAGTGAATAGGCATCTTCACCGCGCGTGAGTAATAACTGCGCATACTGCAGTGCATCATTTTTTTTGCCGGCAGCAATGGTGTTGGTGAGTGTCCACACTTCCTGCTCACCCGAAGGAACGGCAAGAATATCCACATGTTTCACCTCAATACTATCGCCGGCATAGAGCTGTATTTTATCCAACTCCTGGGACAGTGCATCCTGATCCTCACCGACGATTTCCAGTAATCTGTTCTGGGCTGCCGGCTGTATTGTTTTTCCGTTTGCCTGTACATATTGCTGCATCCATTGTTTTAGTTGTCCGGGCGCAATGGGCGGAAACTCTTTGACGGTTGCAATCTTCAAAAGGGATTTAGTACTGCTAAGCCGCTTGTCGGGCTTGGGATCAATAAAAAGTAACAGGCAATCCGGATGCACGCTTTCCGGCAGTACTTCCATCTCCTCCTTGGAGTAAGCCGGAATACCGGTGACAATTAATAGACGCTTGCCGGCAATGAACGGCAGTGCGCTTACTTCATCCAATAAAGAATGAAAACTTAATCCTTTTCCATCCAGGCGCTGTAAATTCTCCTGGCCGTGCTTCTGGCTGAATTCCCGCATCCATTTGTGCTTTTCCTGGCGCAGGGCATAACTGTTTTCGCCGGTAAAAAGGAAGATTGTGGACATGCAGTATGAGTATAGGCAATAAAGAGGAGAAATAGAAGAATCCAGCACTATACTTCATAGAAAGGAACGAGTGTGACGAACGCCGTAAGGCGAAAGACATGCATAGTCAAATAAACTAATTATAGTATACGTCAACAGCATGGGAATTGAGGAAAAGTGCAAAATGACGTATACTAATAGGAAATGTCCACACACACATTCCCTTTCATCGCCAAAGTAACCAAGCTTACCGTCTTCGGTACAGCGTGCATTCTTGGATCATTTTACATGGGAGCACAAACAACCAGTGATGTTTCCACGCACGTAAGCGGCTCTGCCAGCGCACTGGAGGCATCCCTCATTCCGACAGACACGGCAATGCCAGCCGATACCGGACACGGCACCGGCCGCATTGGTAAAGCTGCGTCTATTCTTCGTGTTGTAACCGGTCATGAACCGCTGCCGGAACACTGGCAGGATCTTGACTCTAACCATGACGGAGTTATTGACGCCAATGATGCACTCGTCATTCTGGAAACACTCACACGGTAAGCCATGATACACAACCGCTTTCTCCGCCGGCAGACCATGTTCTTCGTAGCGTCTCTTCTGCTATCGCTTTATCCGGATGCAGGCATGGCGCAACAGGCACGCGGGCTCCTTATTTTCCGTCCTCACTGCGAAAACCCTATTCAAACGAATTGTCCGGCTTTTAATGTTCTGGACCCGCGCACACTGCAGACACCTGTTCTAGCGGTTGGCGATACACTGGATATGGATATTGTTTTCCAGAATGTATCGCTGGACCCGGTCCACGAATTCCGGGTTTGGATTGCCTATGACCCCGATGTACTGGAAGGGGCGGGACTGAAACTCAATGGTAAATTTCCAGTCCCCTACCCGGACGAAACCGATTTCTATCCCAAAGACGGCGTGGCAAAAATACGCGCCGGCAGAGAAGGCACCAGCGTAAATGGCGCCAACATTCCGTTTGCACGCATTGTCTTTACGGTAAAAAAAGCAGGAACTGCCGGCATCAGCATTCTAAGTCTGGATACGACTGGCGCACCCGATACACATACCTACGTGCGCAAAGGGACAGCCGCAACCGATAATCTTCTGGCCGCGGAACAGGGATCTCTTCAGCTGCGTTTGCAGGAAGGAAGTGCCAGCTCCGTAACCTCCACAAGCTCTTCATCTTCTCCCGGCTCCGGCAGTGCACCTGCACAAAGCGGTAGCGGAAATGTGTCGTCTCATATTTCATCTACGGATGTATCTTCTTCATTTTCTTCATCCGGCATTCCCGCTTTTCCCACAACCACACCAACAACGACACTGCCGCCTGTCGCCGTACCCGCGCCGCAGCCATCGCCTGCTCCGCCATCCCGCACGACATTTTCCCTGCTGCAGGTTCAAAATCTTCGGGCCGGCACAGACGGAACAACGGTCTACCTTACCTGGGACCGCCTCACATCATCTGAACTTGTGGGATATAATGTCTATTACGGCACACGAACCGGTGAATATATCCAGCGCAAAGAAGTTCTGCCGGATGCCATCTCTTTGGCGCTGCGCAATCTTCCGGCTGGCACCACCTATTTTATAGCCATCCGGGGCGTGAATAGCTCCGGCGAGGAAACGGCATTCAGCAAAGAAGCATCACTCATCGTTGGTGACGGCCGCAGTTCCACATCGCCACTTGCAGGAAGCGTGACAGGCACCCGCAAGAATCCTGTTACCAAAGGAAACGGAAGCGGCGCAAAAACAGTGCCCGGCGAGACGGGCGCGCCTGCAATCATCCTTATGATCGCGCTGTGTGCAGCCATACTCAGCACCCTGGTGTTTCTTAAGCGTTTCAAAGGTTTTACCGCCTTAAGTTAACACATAACTATGGATCTTCATCCGCATTGGGACTCGGCCGGCACGCAGGAACATGCTTCTCCAAAAGTATCCGTTCCCATTTTGCCGGATACAGCCGAGGCAGACATGCCACTTTCCGCCATACACAACACCCATGCATCCTTTGCCATCTCGCGACGGCCGGCCGCCATTACCGGCATTGCCATTGCTCTCACGCTGGGCCTTACCTACTGGCACGGCTGGGATATGCTGAGCGATATTCCATTGCCATCACTGTCTTCCATTACCGGACAATTATTTGCCGGCTCGTCTTCCAGCCAGGCTCCGGCAGTTCATACCATTAAAATATCCGCCACCGGCGTTGATCCTCAATCTCTCATTCTCTCTGCCGGCGATACGATGACATTTGTGAATGCGACAGAAATCCCCCACATTATCGAAATTCCTGAACTCAAAGGCAGCGACGGTGCATATATTACATCGCCGCCTATTTTCCCCGGCTCGCAGGAAGTTATCCAAATTCCGGCAGGTACCACGCCGGGCTTGTATACGTACACGTCATCCACGGATTCCAGCGTTACCGGACAAATTCTTATCCAGTCGAATGCACCGGCTACTACGCCATCTGCCACCACTCCTGTCTCTTCGGCTGGCGGGCTACCTGCATCGTCCACGGTATCATCTTCATTTTCCAGTGAAACAGTCGTACTAAGCGGCGGCATATCTTCCTCTTCTGAGATAGGCAATACAGCAGCTGATCCCCTGCCTCAAAACCCCTACACGTCCGGATCGGATATTCAGCATCCATTTGATGCCAGCGGACAGCCGATTGCCAGCCTGTTTAATAGCGACGGGTCGCTCAAAACTTCCACAACAGGCACACTGCACAGTGGCGCCGGACCACGACCGACAAAAACAACTGACAGCGGTCCACAGGCCTGGATTGCTTTACTGTTAAGCATTGGCGCATTCCTGTGGTTTTCCCAGTCGTACAAAGCTGTTCGCTAGATTACCGGCTTTCATACAGGCGAAAGCCTATTTGATATTCACAAATTTTTTCCCGGCCTGACTAAATGCCGGTGCCGCTTCTTTCATGTCCGGAAAAACACGATCTATAAACCAATACAAAACGACAGATACCATTTTTCCAACTAACAGAAAAAATACCGATAACGGAAACTGCTCCCTAAAAAATGCTATTGCCAAGTGCGCGCCCTTCCACTTTCCCGGCATGTTGTACCATGACTGCGGATCCGCATACCATGAATGCAGCACGGTAAAGACCGGCACTTGCGACACATCAGCCAATAAAATCTTTACCGGAATAAAAAACCAGTGTCCTGTTTCCAGCCAGCTTTTACACTCAAACAGCGTAAGCAAAACAAACAAGGCAATTCCAAACGTACGGCTGAGTGCCGCCGTATATTCAAAACAAAAAAATATGACCGGCCATTTTTTACGTTGGGTTTTTTCAGGCCATCGCATGATCAGATGGAAAATTTATACAGTGAGCCTAAGTGTTTCTGCCACTCCTTGCAAGCCGCTCTCCTGTTTAAATACCTGTCATATCATATATTCTCTTTTCATCTAGAGAAAAATGAAACAATTACCATTACTGTAACGCACATCCAATGACACATACGCCGCAATCTCTTATGAAATCCATCCGTTCATCGCAGACAGCAAAGCCCGGCTTCACACTGGTGGAACTTCTTATGGTTATTTCCATCATGGGCATTCTTGCTTTCCTCGTTTTTTCCGCCATCAATCCTTCCAGGCAACTCGGCAAAGCGCGTGACGCCCAACGCAAATCTGATGTTCTTACCATTCTCATCGCATTCTACCAGTACTCACTGGATCACGATGGCACACGCCCGGTGCAACTTCCTCTGGGTGTGGCAAATGCAAAAGGCATATGTAAATCCAGTGACGCCGTTTGCAATAACGGCATGAACCTTCGCAGCCTCACGGGAACCTATATCGCCAACCTTCCTGTAGATGCCCACGCAGCCGAATCGGGTACCGGTACCAGCTATTATATTTACGCCCAGAGCGACAATCGTATTACTGTTTTCGCCCCGCTTGCCGAACAGGAATTTCCTATTCAAGCCAGCCGCTAGGCATACCGGACATGTCCCAATCTTCATATTATTTTAGACATATTTGCTCTACAATTTCCGTATGCCCGCACTTTCAACCAACCCTGCCTCATATCGTCTCAACCATACTGCCCAGCTATTTCTGCTCGCTGCTATAATTGGCTATGTAGCATGCATTATGCTTGCCCTTCTTTTTCATCAGACAATTCTTGACGGTGCAGCCATGAGTCTTTTTGTTTTGAATCCTTTTCTGGTAACCATTTACCGCAAAAGGACATCACCCGCACACGCATTTCAATTGCAGCGCATGGTGGCACTATGCGCCGGCTATCTCCTGCTCGCCGTTATGCTCTGGACCGGCATCCTGTACATAGTTACCGATATCTGGAAGCCTGATCATTACGTCTACACCATGGGCATGCCGTCTGTGACAACAAAATTTATATTGCTGTTGCAGTTGCAGCTGCCCTGGGCTGCAGCCGGGCTTGTTGCGTCCATTATTGTTGCCTTACTGCCGGCCAAATGGTTTATCAAAAAAAATATGCCGGTCATCACGGACACACCGGCGGCGGATTCGATGTAATAGCCGTATCGTAATGCGTGGTGACATAAAACGTACCTTCCACTGCATCTACGGCAACTCCCATGCCAATAGCAGTAAATTCCTTGTTCATAATACTATTGTAGTGCGGCCGGGACTGCTTATCTTTCTCGGACATGTATGAATCGAAAGTAGGACGCAGTGCAGTCAGAAAATTTTTCGTACAGTCTGTCTTGTTGCAACGGTACATGCCCCAGCCAATATTCTCCGAAAATGTTACCTTGTTCCTGTTCTCGAACGACAGTCCCAGCTTTTCAAACCATTGCGTGATAAGCGGATAATCATAATAGAGCGTTTGACCTTCACGCTTATGCGATATGGAACCTTTCTCTTCCGCCTGCTTGGACCAGATGAATGCCGTGCGGTTTAACTGCTTGTCATACATATATGGTTCCAGATCTTCTTCCATACGCGAGCTGTTTATCCAGGAAAGCCAGACACGCCGCACCTCCTCCATATCCACGCCGGGAATAGTATCTTCGGTAAAATAGTCGCAGTTGGCGGCCAGCATGGTCTCCGGATCACTGGATGATTGCGAACGTACCTGCACTCTTAACCTCCAGATCATCTCTGCCACTTCGGAACGCGTAAGTGTGCTCTGCGGAGTTTCCACGGAGGGCGGAAACAAATGACGCTTCCCCATTGCCTGAATAACCGGCACATACCATTGCTCGTTTTTTTTGGCAGCTGGCATATGTATGGTAAATGCCCGGGCAAGTACTGCCGATGCTTCCGCCACATTCACTTTCTGAGCCGGCAAAAATGTGCCGTCCGGGTTCCCTTCCACAAATTTCTCTTTCACGCCGGCACAGACAAAACGCGCATACCAGGCATTGTCCGGCACATCAGAAAATTCCTTGAACGTGGTACTCGTGCATTTTTTAAGAACGGATTCATCACCGGCCGCCAGTATGACGATTTTCGTAAACTCCGCCCGGCTGAGTGCGCGACCTGGCCGGAAGAGACCGTCGGCGTAACCGGACATTATGCCTTCTTTCTTTACATATTCGATAGCTGTCGCATGTGAATCACTCGCAGACACATCGGTAAATATCATGTCTTTTGCTGACGCAGCTGGTAACCATACAACAAGCAGCAAGCCAAGACCCATACGTACGTTCATAGAAACCACAGCATACCAACTATTGATTACTTTTGCTGAGGAATGCAGAAACTCATGGAGTAACCGTGCAGCTGAATGCAAGCAGATACGGCAAAAGAAAAAGGCCCTAAGGCCTTTTCTCCGCTCTGTTCTCCTCTCTCCCTGTTCCTCAGTTCAAAACAATGTGATGGCGCCGGGCCAGTGGTGCACTCCGCAAAAAATCTGTCGATACCGTTTTTACTGCCGCAGCGGAACGCATGGCTACATTTTTTACGGTCACCGTGCAGCCGAGTGACTGCAACCTGCTCTTTAACTGGCGGTGGGAAGTATCGCGCTTGAGCGCCCGGAGATAGACATGAATGTCCGACCGGCTTGGATACGTATGAACCCAACCGAGTAATTCTTCAATGTCATGTTCGCCGTCATGGGCGAGGCTTGCCGTGTTCAAATCTGACCAGTCAATAACTATACGCTGGGGCTTATTCAGGCGGCCGATGGAGGAGGTGGCTGTGTGCATGTACGAAGTGTACACACGTACACCTTCGCAAATCAAGAGCTGTCATCAGCTGCTATGTATACGCTGTTTTTTGTTATACAGAAGACAAGATATGGAATTTTGAAACAATTATGTATTCTTCAATGGAGTTGCTTTTATTCGTATGTGGTTTGCAATTCGCTTGTTGCATTCAGCGCTTTACGGCGTGTGTGGTACTGACAATTCAGCGAACATGTCCGTCTTGGCACATCTACTTCGCAGGTTGCACAAATGACTGCTTCCGTCCCGCATTCCAGACAGGCAACATGCTTATCACCGGGGTCGCCGCAGTGCGGACATAACTTATAGCGGCTGGACGGTTCCAATTCCTGGTTCACCGCCACCCGGTGATCGAACACAAAACATTCACCTTCGAATGCGCGGTACGGACTTTCCTCCAGGTACTTTAGAATGCCGCCATCCAGCTGATACACATGCTGGTAGCCCTGTCGCCGCATTTCCAGCGCCGCCTTTTCGCAACGGATTCCACCCGTGCAATACATCAGTATTTTTTTATCTTTGGGAATAGTACATTTTTGAACGAATGCCGGAAATTCGCTAAAGTGCGACAATTGCGGATCTATGGCATTTTTAAATTTCCCCAGAGCCGTTTCGTACGTATTGCGCGTATCCAGAAGAACGGCATCTTCCTGTTCCAGGATTGTATTCCATTCCGCCACAGGCAGGTGATCATTCTCTTTTACGCGGGGGTGCAGAGTGGGGTCGCCAATGGCTACAATCTCGTCGCGTACATCTACTTTATAACGCTTAAACGGACGGACATCGCATGTGCTGTCTTTAAATTCCAACTCACCGAATTCATCCACCAGTAGTTTTTTGAACATGCTGATGGTTTTGCCCTGGCCGGCCACCGTACCGTTTACCCCTTCGGGGGCAAGTAAAATAAGGCCGCACAGTTCCAGCACGTCGCCTTCATGACGCAAAAAATCACACAATGAAGGCAGTGTTTCCTCCGTAACGGGAAGAAATTTATAAAAAGATGTCACGTACCAGGTACCGGGCATATGCGGACAGTATGGGGAAAGTAAGCGGAGCGTCAAGAAGACTGCCTGCTTTTTGGGAAAGGAAAAGAGTCTCCTGTCTCATGTAATTGCTTAGCTCGGGAAGCCGCAGCCGTCTCATGCCTGCCGATCAATCTTTCATGCTCTTCCCGGCTGGTTGCTTTAGCCGCCGGGAGGATGGTCTTTTCTCCTGATAATTTGATTATGGGCTGCCAATAGGCCGTGTTATACTAACCTATCATTCCATACACATCATGTTTTCCCGCTTGTCGCTTCGTTCACTGATTCCTGTATTTGTTCTGGCGGGCCTGGTTTTTGCCGGTATTTCCTTTTGGAGCGGCAGAGAAACTGTCACCGATACAATTCTGCTTTTCACTCTGGTGATCGGAGCTGCTCCTTTACTGTATGAAATTATCAAGTCCATTATGCGCGGACACTTTGGCGTGGACCTCATTGCCATTGTGGCGATTATCGGTTCCGTCCTGTTTCATCAGTATCTGGCTGGTACCGTCATTCTGCTGATGCTTTCCGGCGGCGAGGCGCTGGAATCGTTTGCTCTTCGGCGGGCGCGTAAGGAACTTACATCACTACTGTCCAATGCGCCCACGGTCGCCCACAAAAAAACCGGTGATGACATTACAGACGTACCGGCTGAAGACATTCAGCCCGGTGACAGAATTATTATCAAGCCCGGCGAAGTGATTCCCGTGGACGGACGTGTGGTGGCAGGGGCGGCCATGGTGGATGAATCGGCGCTCACCGGTGAGCCGTTGCCTGTCCAGAAACTGCGGCTGAGCGAGGTAATGAGTGGAAGTATTACCAAGGACAGCGTACTGGAAATAGAAGCACTGCGCCCGAGCAGTGAAAGTAAGTACCAGCGCATCATCAGATTGGTCCGCGAAGCCGAACAAAAAAAAGCGCCCTTCGTCCGCCTGGCCGACCGCTACAGCGTGTGGTTTACCAGCCTGACATTTATACTGGCCGCCGGTGCCTGGCTGTTTACGCGTGACCCGGTACGGGCTCTGGCGGTACTGGTTGTGGCAACACCGTGTCCGTTAATCCTCGCAACGCCCATTGCATTCGCCTCCGGCATTAGCAAGGCAGCCAGCCGCGGTATTATTGTAAAACACGGCGGCATTCTGGAAAAACTGGGCGAAGCGCGTTCGCTGGCATTTGATAAAACAGGCACGCTCACTCTGGGTGAGCCGAGTGTGATGGACATTCACACATTCAATCATGTTCCGAAGGAGGATATTATCCGCTTTGCCGCATCGCTGGACCAGCTGTCCACACACATACTGTCCAAATCACTTGTGCACTATGCGCAAACACAGGGCATAACACTCTTATACCCGGAAAATTTTGAAGAAACGCTCGGCAAAGGCGTACGCGGAGCCATCAATAGTCAAACATATTTGTTCGGCAGTTTAAAATATATGGAATCACAGCATATGCCTGTGACGGATGCCGAACGCGCATTGCATGACGCCATGCAGGAAGAAGGAAATATGATTGTATTTCTGGCGAGTGAGACACAGGTGCTCGGCGCCATTACATTTGCCGACCATGTACGGCCCGGTGTAAAAAAACTGTTTGCAAACATGCGCGCATTGAGCATTCAAAAAATAGTCATGCTCACCGGCGACAGATGGACGCCGGCACTACGGGTGGCGGAAAGGGTTGGCATACCAGCCGAGAATGTCCGCGCGGAATTACTCCCGGAGGAAAAAGTACGCGAAGTGGAAAAACTGAAGAAGGAACTTTCGCCAGTGGTCATGGTGGGTGACGGCGTGAATGATGCGCCGGCCATTACCGCGGCGGACATTGGCATCGCCATGGGTGCCCGCGGCTCCACGGCCACGGCCGAAGCCGGCGATATTGTGATTATGGTGGATCAGATAGAACGCGTTGGTGAAGCACTGCATATTGGTAATCGTGTCCTGGCCATTGCCAAGCAAAGTATTTTTATCGGCATCGGCCTGAGTGTTCTTCTCATGTTCCTGGCGGCATTCGGTTTTATCTCCCCGGTCTATGGCGCCTTGTTACAGGAAATAATTGACGTTCTGGTGATCTTCAACGCACTGCGTGTGCTGCTGGTAAAGCCGGAGCTGAGTTAGAGTAAATCCATTCGATAATAATTAGTTCGTTCATTTACCGCATCCCGGCTCTTGCCACCTTTCATTCCAGCCCTGTCATAATTAGCGACTGGCCCCGTCATAGATACTGTTATTACTTCCCCCTCTTTATCTATGGCAACCGTTATCAATAATCCCTCGGACACCGATTCTTCCGCCGTTGCATGGATTGTGGCCATTGTGGCTATTCTGGCCGTGGCAGGCATTGCCATATGGGCCGCCCAGGGAGCACCGTTCGCCACGCGTGCAACAACCACTCCAGGCGCAAATATTGATGTGAACGTTCCGGCCGTCAACCCGCCAACCACAAACCAGGGTGGCAATATCAATCCGGGAACTGTGACCAAGTAAGAATGGAATAAAAAAACCGGAGGCGTGAAGCCTCCGGTTTTTATCAGTGTAGTAAATCAATTGATTTCTGAATCCGCTCCCGCTCGTGTTCATAGTCTTCCGCTTCCGGATACGTTATCACCAACCAGTTTTTCATAATGCCGTCACCCGGATTAAAATAAGAATACACGACGAGTGGAGTTCTTATGTTATCGCCGGCGCGCCATAGATGACGATTTGGAAAACCGGTAACGGCCATACGCAGTATTCACCGGTCCATAACACGGATAATTACGGAAACTCAACTGTAAATAATCCGCACACCGCCCAAGTCTTCATACGAGAACGAATGCGTTTCGTGAATGGATCCGATGAGAATGCGGTTTTTATGTACGTTCAATTTGCGAGAAATTTTATCGATGATTCCCGGGCCGAATTCTTCATCTTCGTACTGCAAATCAATGTGGAAATGACTATAGAATCCGGCTTTTTGTAGAACAGGAAGCGTGTCATGAATGTCTGTAAACACGGCTTTCGGATCTATTTCCCGTTTGTCTTTGCAGTGGATCAGCGTGATGTTCCAGCTGACTTCGTTTCGGTCGATATAATCCAAAATAGGACGCAGTCGGCTGACATCATGAATGAAGGCAACGAATTTTCCCTCCGTAATATCACTGAAATGCAGACGTAGGTATCTGTGCAAACCGGGGGCAACCCGCGACGTGATGCGAAGGAGGAACTTCATAATATAATCCTGATAAATGACGCAGAGCACCAAAAGGAGCGTCGGGATGAAATAAATTTCAAAGAATGAGAGATTATTGGGATCAATGCGGATATTTCCGAACATACCGAAAAGTGTGGCAAGAAGAGCGATGATGACTACCGAAACCGGTGCTTGATATGTGCGCTTCAGCTCCGTGCGCGTTTCTTTCAGGATCAAATTTCCCAAAGCGAAGAGGCTCATGACTCCTAAAAATGCGATGGTGTATACGCCAGCCAACGAGAGCAAGTCTCCATGCGTTATCAGCAAGATAGAACTGCTGAGCAGGAAAAATCCAATGACGATGCGCGGGAACGCGTTGCGCTTGTTTTCCCTGGCAAACCAAGACGGAATACAGTGGTCGCCGCTCATGCGATGCAGAAGTCCGCTGACTCCTATGTAGGCCGTCAGCACTGCGCCGCACAAAACCAAAAAGGCGTCCACTGATACCAGATATAAAAGATACTTGCCGCCGATGATTTGCGCTGCGTTGGCCAACAAGAAATCCTTGGCCTGGACAATGTCGCTATACGGCATCACATTCAGTACGGCGTAGGCAATAAGCGGATTGAAAATCACGACACCCAATAGCATGTTGCGAAGGGTTTTGCGGAACACGCCTTTCTCCTGCTCTTCCACAAAGTTTGCCGAGCTCTCAAAGCCGGACACTCCCAAAAGCGACGCACTGAACGCCAAATAAACCGTCATAAATAGGCCGCCGTTTTTGCTGATTATCTGCGTTGTTTGCGCTATATTTGATGCAAAATACAGCGTGCCGCCTTGGGCAAAATATAATACGCCGAATATCAAAAAGCCGATGAGTGTTAAAATATGTAGACTGAAGATGCCAAAAGCTACCTTGGCCGAATCTTTTACGCCGGAAATAACCAGCAAGGCGAACAGAAACAAAACGGCGATGGTAATCGGAATGACAGGAATACCAAAAGCGCTGCCCATGAATTCCTGCGTTGCATGCTCGATGCCGATGCCCAAATACTCCACGCCCACTTTAGCCGAGATGACGGCAGTCGCGATGTATGAAAGAAACGTCATGATGCCGGCGACTGCGGCGACAGTTTTGGACGTTCCGTTTAAAAGACAGTTATATGCGCCTCCGTTAACGGGCAGTGCTTCCACTACTTCGGTATAGACTTTCTTGTACAGGTATAACACAAATCCGATACACAGTAGTACCAGCGGCGCATACACGCCGGCAAATAAAATGGCGATGCCGGACACATAGAGGCATGAACTCATGATGTCGTTACCGCAGATGGCGGTGGCCGGAAGCTGCCCCAGCTTAAGGTGCTTGTGCGGATTCTCGGAGTGAGTAATCATACGAAAAATAGTTAAATGAAATGTAAAAAAGCGCGTGAATGTCTACCAGAATTTTTTTTTAAATACAATGCCCTTAGACCTCGGTCTGCCAACAAGGCTAAAGTGCAAAAAAAACGAACCTCTGGGGCTGATACATTTGCTTTTCACTCAATAGGTTAATTTTTTTGACGGAGAAATTCTGGCTCTGCCGATAAATTTTTACATTATTTGGAAGACTACGAATAAGTCACACATGATGTAAAAGAGACTGACATCCTTCTGTGAAAGAATCAGAATTTCCATCATAATTACTATTGTCATCTATGCCATTCTCTTCTGCTCACTCATATCTGCGTCATGGCCGCTACAATCCTCTGTGCAATTATGCTGTGGATAGTTTGATTCTTCATGTTACATGTTTTCCTTTTTTTTGGCTTATGTTAAACCAAATAGGTAAGAAAAAACTCCTACCATGGTCTCCTTTCGGGCCATGGTTTTCATTGATACTTTCCCTATTCACATTACACTCCACCCTATGTCTTTTCTGTATCAAACTGCATCACCGGCATTCGCTGCATTCATTTCATCGAACATAATTTTTAACCTTGCAGACTGCGTTAAGTTTAAAAAATGGAAGTTCCAGTGGAGCGGTGTACTTGCAGGTACGATGGCAGTGACTGAATTTTTGTTAATCAAGACTATATTTTCTCCACCGTTCTTCCTTATTCCATTAGCCATTCTTGGGCTAATGATACATGTAAGCTTTCGTAAAGGAGCTATCACACTCAAAGAAGACCGTCCTGTAACAGTCGCCAGTATCATAGGTGAACTAGCTATTGGGCTTGTGGCCGGAACCCTAACTGCCATGTTTATTGCATAGAGAATCATTTTCTGTGGGCTTCACATTCTCCTTACTCTCTATCCTCCAACAAGTTAAACAACCCAACGGCGTGTAAGGATTCCAATCTGGCTTTAGACTCATGTGTCTTTTACACCAAGTCATAGGTGTGACTGCACACCATCTTACAAGCTGCCGCCAACTAATTGTGATGGTCTATCTTTTTTGCCAAACTCTCTACTGCGTTCGCGTCGCTCACCATAAACTTCTGATATTTCTGGTACTTGAGATTTAGAATTTGGAATTTGTTGATGGTGGAACAAATTAGACTCAGCTGGAACACTTTGATTCCTTATATGAAGAAATTGGCCGCAATTGCTCAGGAAAAGATTGATGTGTCCGTAAACGGGAAGTCTAGAACATTGGCTGTGAAGTAGATTGTTAGCACCAGATTGAACTGGAGCATTAATTATATACTCGACTACATATTATTATACACATAAACAAACCCCTGCCGCATGACAGGGGTCCGAATGGCAGCGTGCTGCCAAGTTTCATCTAGACGGCGAGTTACACCGATGGACCATCGATGACTTCGCACTTCTGTGTAGCCGATCCAAACGGAGCGACCTTCACGGTTAGCGTCCATTCCCAGTCGACGGGGCCAACCAAAAGTCCTGCGCTCCCACGATGATCAAGAGTGAATTCATCGCTCTCTCCAGAGACCAGCAGTACAAGGTCTCGGCGCTGTTGAACATTTTCCATTACAGCTTCAACGATGTAGTCAGTCTTCGGAGAATCTTTGCATCTATAGACCATGAGCTCCTGAACCCAGGGGACCAGGGCCATAATGTCCGAAGGCAGCGCCACAATCTTTTTAACGAAATGTTCTCCAGCGTACACTCCATTAAATTCCGTCTCGGGAACGGTCTTCAGGTCGACATGGAAAAGAACGGTCATGATCTGACTCCTTGTAGATCAGGCTGAATGAAACTTTTTTTATATTATAATATAAATATTATTATGTCAAGTGATGGTGGGCCGGGCTGGACTTGAACCAGCGAAGGCGTAAGCCAGCAGATTTACAGTCTGCCCCGTTTGACCACTTCGGTACCGACCCACAAGTATATGCTTAAAAAGAGCGTTTTGCTGGCAGAGTGTAAGGGAAATTACTATAGGGTTCAATACTAATAAAGGTTTCCGGCAGTTCATCCTGCCAATAATAAGATCCGCGGGCAAGAAAACCCGTTCCGGTTTATGTTTCCATACAGGGAGCAGGCATTCTGCCTGCGTTTGTACCATCAAACCCCCTGCATATTTGATGCCGGAATCCCTAATAACAGAGGTATGTATATCTTCTGTTTCCCCAACGCCCGGCTTAGAATGGCACTTTATTCATAACGCAGTGCTTCCATAGGACTTAATTCCGATGCTCTCTTGGCCGGGTAAATACCGAAAATGAGTCCTGTTCCCATGGCCATGCCCACCGCCAGTAATATGGACGGAATGGATACGGAAAATGAGAAATCACCCAGGACATTGGACGCAATACGGCTTAGTAACCAGCCGACACCGAGTCCGCCCAGAATACCAACTGCTCCGCCGAACATGGTGAGTGATACCGCCTCCAGCAAAAACTGCAGGAGAATGTCCTGCTTGCGTGCGCCGACCGCTTTGCGCAAACCGATTTCGCGGGTGCGCTCGGTTACCGATACCAACATGATGTTCATAATGCCGATGCCGCCGACCAGCAACGAAATGCCGGCCACCAGTGAGAGGAAAATAGTAAGACCGGCCGTGACGGAGTTTACAATACCCGTTACCTGCTCCGCACTGCGGGCGATAAAATCATCTTTATCCGTGTCGTTCTCCGGATTTTTAATGTTATGCCGGCTACGCAGCAGAGCTGTAATATCTTCCTTGGCCAGTTGCGGATTTCCTATGGCTTTCAGCGTCATATAGCTCAAATGTTTCTGGCCCGTAGCTATTTTGGCAGTGGTGAAAGGAACAAATACCATATTATCCAGCTGCGACAGCAAAGCAGAACCCTGCTTCTCCAGTAAGCCGATAACGGTAAACGACGACTCGCCAATGGTAATGCGTTCGCCAAGCGGATCACGGCTGCCGAATAAATCCTCCGCGGCTTTGTCTCCTATAACCGCCACCTGCTTGGAACCTGTGTCATCGGCTGTTTCCAACAGGCGTCCTCTGCTTATCTTTAGTCCATAATTGCTGAATATCTGTGGCAACGTTCCAAATACCGATGGCGATGCTTCTTCACGACCGTACTTCACCGTTTTGGGGATAATAATAACCGGTGCCACGCTCTCAACCGTTGATAGCTTCTTCACTTCGGTGTAATCATCCAGCGTAAGACTGTCCAGATTGCCGCCCACGTTCTGGAAACCTTTCGGAAAAATATCAATAGTGTTTGTTCCCACAGATTCAATTTGCGTCAGAATGTAATTCTGGAAACTGCGTCCCATGGATACCATCAGCACCACGGCACCAACACCGATAATGATGCCAAGCGTGGTAAGCAGCGACCGGCTTTTATTCACCGTAATACCGCGGGTTGCCGTGAGGAGAAGGTCGGAGAGTAACATGGGGAGACAAGGGATTCAGGTGGTACAAGTGGTACAAGCGATGTGAAATAATACGATGTCGGATGGTAAGTGTTAGTCAACTTCTTTCCTTTGCTTCTCCTGCTTTGCCTGTACCCCCTGCCTCCCTTTATTCATACCGTAACGCCTCCATGGGAGATAATTCGGCGGCACGTTTGGCAGGTGTAATACCGAACACGAGGCCGGTAATGACAGCCATGAGAAAGGCGATAATCATGGAGGGCAGTGAGATGGCAAACACATAGGTAGCAAGAATATTTTTGACAATAGAAGCAGTAATGACAGCCAGAGCCACGCCGCCAACCATGCCAATAAGCCCGCCGATGACGGTAAGCATGACGGATTCGGTGAGGAACTGCAGAAGGATATCGCGATGCGTGGCACCGAGTGCTTTGCGCAAACCGATTTCGCGGGTGCGCTCGGTTACCGATACCAACATGATGTTCATAATGCCGATGCCGCCGACAATGAGCGAAATAGCCGCAATGGTTGTAATAAACAACGTAAGACCCAGCGACACGCTGCCCAGAATTTGCCCCGCCTCCTCGGAAGAGTGCACGATGAAATCGTCTTTCTTGGGGTCATCAGCCGGATTTTTAATACCGTGCCGGCGGCGAAGCAGAAATTTCACATCATCAATTGCCACGGCAAAGCTCTCGGTTGCCGTCATGGTGACATAGTTCACATACTTCTGACCCGTCACCTGACGCGCCACGCTGTACGGAATATAAATACGGTTATCCGCGCTCTGGAAGAACTGCGAACCGAGTGCTTTCGTGACACCAATGACAGTGTAATGATTGGATCCGACTTTTATGCTCTTGCCGATAGGGTCTTCCTGTCCGAATAATTTATCCCGTGCCTCCGGCGCAACCAGCGCCACATAACGGTTGCCGTTTACATCACTTGTATCAATAAGGCGGCCTTCGATCGCCGGTAGATTCTGATTATCAAAAAAGGCAGCGGTCACACCGAAAATCTGCGCGGATGACTCTTCTTTGCCGTATGTCGCAGGTCCGGCACCATATATAATCGGCGCTACGGTAGTAATGGTACCGAGTTGCTCCAGCTCGCGAATATCCTCAAACGTTAAGCTGTCGCGTCCGGCTCCAAGCGCACTTGGTCCGCCTTCGCTGCTACCCGGGAATATCACCATGCTTTTGGCGCCAAGACTGGATATTTGTCCCAGAATAACGCCCTGCATGGAACTGCCGATGGCACTCATGAGAACGACGGATCCGACACCGATAATAATGCCGAGCATTGTAAGCAGCGAACGATTCACGTTCACGGTTATTCCTTTAAGGGCCGACTGGAATGTGTCGGTTAGGTGCATTATTTCAAATTATGAGCAGACTCCGTATTCAGCCGCGTGAAATCCGACGTATCAGATTCAACATGTCCGTCTTTAATGCGAATGATGCGCTTGGCGTGCTGGGCGGTTCCCAGTTCATGCGTCACCAGAATAATAGTATGTCCGTCGTCATTCAATTTTTTGAGCGCCTGCATAACCGCCACACCCGATGCGCTGTCCAGGTTACCCGTCGGCTCATCGGCAAAAATAACATCCGGATTCGTAACCAGCGCTCTGGCAATGGCTACCCGCTGCTTTTGTCCGCCGGACAACTGGCTGGACAGGTAATCCGTCCGCGGCGTGAGGCCTACCAGTTCAATGGCACGCTCGGCACGCTTCTGGCGCTCGCCAGAGGGAATAGTAGGGTGATAGATAAGCGGCAACATGACGTTCTGCAATACCGTCGTGCGCGGCAACAAGTTGAACGCCTGGAACACAAAGCTCACGCGCGTAGCGCGGATACGGGCCAGAGCATCATCATCCAGCGCCTGCGTCGGTTCACCCTGGAAAATATATTCTCCATTGGTATGAGCATCCAAGAATCCAAGAATCTGCATAAGGGTGGACTTGCCGGAACCGGATGGCCCCATAATCGCCACGAACTCACCTTTGTGTATTTTCAAATTCAAATGAAACAAGACAGGCGTTTCCACTCCGTCATTGAAGTACGACTTGGAAAGATCCTGGATTTCGATGAGTGGCACAGATGGATCGGCCATAAGAGGAATGAATGAGGAAAGTCTGTGGTCGGCAGCCTGCAGTCGTATCTATTCTATATTCGTAAGCTGCCAACTGCAGACGAAAAGCTGATTTATTTTTTCACTAATACAATTACTTTTTCACCTTCCTTTACGTCGCTCACTTCTATATTACCGCCCTGGCCTTCCATACCGGTTTTCACAAAACGATCTTCTATCGTGCCGTCTTTCCCAAGAACGCGCACAATCTTCTGGCCACTGCTATCCTGCAGCACGGCGCGAAGCGGCACCATGACTATATTCTTGCTGCTGCCCGTCGTAATATCCGCGTTGCCGCTCATGCCGATTTTAATTTCCGTATGCGGATACACAAAATCGAGTTTCACTTTATATTTGGAAACACCGGACACATCCGTAGGCGCATCGGCAATTTCACTGACATGCAACGTGTAGTGCACGTCTTTAAAGGCATCCAGTTCAATAGAACCGCTCTGGGACAGCTTAATTTTTGGCACATCCACTTCCGAGGCCAGCATTTCCACGCGAAGCGGTGCCTTGCCGAGCAGTGTAATAGCCGGGCCTACCGGTGTGGACTCACCTGTCTTCACATCAACTTTCGTCACCGTTCCATCCACCGGAGCCACAATAACCGTATCTCCGTAGTCCGCACTGGCGCGGGCGAGGCCGGCCTGCATCTGGCGCACTCTGGCTTCGGCGGCGGCAAGATCCGTCGGGCGGGCGCCGGCACGCTTAAGGTTTAGCTGCGCCTCATCAATCATTAAAGATGTTTCGTATATCTGAATATCGGACTGAGCCTTATCGGCCGCGCCCTGGGAAGCCACAATGGACGCCTCTTCCGCGGAAATTCTGGTGTTATACGTGGCGGACGCGTTTTGCAGTGCAGACACGCTGGCATCCAGCGAACTGAGCGCGGCGATAATTGCATTCTTTTCCGTCGCCAGTTGCGCCTTGTAGGCTTCACGTTTGGAAGCGGTAAGATAATTCGTCTCGGGAAGACCGGATACAGTATTGTAAGCGGCATCAGTCACGGAAGCGGCCTGGCCAATGGCAGTGCGCACCAGACTTAGCAACTGCAACGCACCCTGGTAATCCGCTGGAAGTGTTTTGGCGCGAAGGAGCGTGAGCGTTTGACGCACGGCATTCTTCTGCTTCTGCAAATCATTATAATTACCGGGCGAGCTTTTAATGATGGCATCCTGAACATCGTTATTGGCAAATACGTCATCGATAGTCTGCAACGCCTGTTCGGAACGAGAAATTTTTTCATTGATCACATTGACTGCCGTAGATACCTGTCCCTGCAAGTTGATTCCAGCCTCGTCCTTGAGCGCCTGCAAATTGTCCTGTGAACTCTTTAGGCTGACCAAGGCCGTCTTAAGGGCTGTCTTAGCCGTTCCCAGCGATGCGCGCTTATTGGCAACCGTCGCTTCGGATACGGCAAGTTCCTCCGGCCGCGTTCCTTCTTTAAGCGCCTGTAACTGCACCTGCATTTCACGGACAGATGCAGCCGCACTGGCAATACCCGCACCCAGCGAACCGGCGCGCAGGGCAGCCAACTTTTGACCGGCATGAACTTTCTGGCCTTCACGCACATATACCTGGGACACAATACCCGGCGTCTTGAACTGCAATTCCAAGTTTCTGTCGGACACAATGGTCCCCACTGCTTCCACAATCTGGGTCAAGTCGCCGCGCGTGGCATCGGCCGTTACATATTCCGGCTGCTTTGGCTGTGATAATTTATAAACGGCAGAAGCCACCGGCACAATAACCAGCAAGGCAATAAGTGTTTTCCACTTATTGCGCCACAATGTATAAAAAAAGCGGGACGGATATGATGCAATAGACATAATAGAAGGAGTATAAAAAGTATTAGATAGTACTATTTTTTCGCAGATTGTCGAGAAGTAAACCAAGGATTCTGGCAAACTCCTGCTGATCTTCCAGTGGAAGCAAATCCAGCATTTCGGCAAACACTTTTTTACGTTCCAGCATTTTCTCCTGCAGCAGTTTTTTACCTTTCGCCGTCACTTTTAACCGGACAAGCTTACGGTTCAGCGGGTCCGATACACGGTCAATCCACCCCATTTTCACCAGACGGCTAATAAACGATGTCGCTGATGGCGAAGATACTTTCATAAAATCAGCCACCTCCTTCATGGTGGCGCCTTCGTGCTCGGTGAGCATGTGCAATGTCTGCATCTGCAACATATTCACACAATCTTCCGTATTCTCTTCCTGCTTCCGGATCATCTTCTTCCGGATATGACGCAGAATCTCAAATGTGAGAGTGGAAATCCGATCAACAGGATCGAGAGTCATAGTAATTTTTAGAAGATATAATTGTTAGATAGACTAATTATAGTGTTTGGGTGCTGATATGTCAATCATAAAGAAGGCCGCTCATAGTTTCGAGCGACCAAGTAACTCATTCAGATTTTGCCTCTTCGTAGATTGTATGGTAGCCGGGGAATTAATTCCCCGGCTACCACCATCAGCGCCAAGGATCGTGCGGTAAGCAGCTTGATGCCCGGATAAGCATTAAGCCACTTTTTAATATCGTCATAAAACTCCTGAACACCAGACGAAACGAAGATCTTGACCTTCACATGACTCTTCTCTGTAAAGGAAAACAGATCGCTATTTATTTTACATATTATTCTCTATTTTTCGTCAATCCCCCGCAATTCAACCAATGCGTTTTTTACCGCTTCCCGCACATCCGGCATTTCAATACCAGCCTTGCGTAATTTTTCACCTGATAAAATACAGTTACTGCGGCCGGTCTTTGCCACTTCACCTAAGTGATCAACCGTTAAGCGCTCAAATACATGAGCCGGATCAACAATTTCTTTGTACATTTCCATTACTTCAAACGGCGAAATAACCCCCGGGTTCACGATATTAAAAGTACCTGTCAGCCGTTTTTCCATTAACTGAGCCACGGCATTCAGAAGATCCGGCATATTTGTGAGTGAATTCGGCTCATCCAGTACTCTGCCGTACTTCGCCAGCTTCATAATAAGATTCCGCGGGCTCGCGGTACCGTCAAAAGGCATCCGCAGGCGGATATTCAGCACAGGAAACTCACTCAGAATTTCATCGCTCCAGGCCTTCGTGCGTGAATAAAAGCTGCCAAAGTAATTGGGCGGATCCGTCTCGGCCCAGCCTTTGCCGCCATTGTCGCCCTGGTAAATACAACCCGAGCCAATGTGCACAAGGTATATATGCCGGTTCAGACATTCTTCCATAACCATGAGCGCGCCTGTTACATTACTACGCACGGTCTCCGGCTTGTGGTCCTCACACCAGTCCACATTCGGCCGGCCGGTTTTACCCGCACAGTTAATGACAATGTCCGGCTTTTCGGCATCCAGATACGCAATCAGCGCCGTCTGATCCGCAATATCCAATTTTGGCGTCTGCGCATCCGGATATTTCTCTTTAAAGTAGCCACCCAAAAAGCCGCCGGACCCGAGAATACAAATTTTCATGGAACCACTGTAAAGGATGTGCCGGAAATTTCCCACTCAGTTGACATGCAATATAAAGAGTCATTAGCGTATGGACATGAACAAGGAACCAACATATCGAAACGGCGGTGAAAACCCCGGGCCTGCCGACTACTGTGAGTATCTTGAGCAAATAGCCGATAAGCACATTGTTATTCAATGGATTAAAGGACCGAATAATTTTTGGGAAGCCGTTCAAACGGATGAGTCCGATGCTGCAATCAACCTTTATCTGTTGGATATACAATCCTATGGCGATGAAACCAGAAAATTTATCTGGGAGAACGCCATGATGGAAATGGGCATTATCTTTAAGCGAAAAGAGGAAGAGGCACGGCTGCAATTAAAAAGTCTCAAAATGAGACGTGACTGGCGATTCACCTTACAGCAAAAAATTCCGGCATTCAGGTTTTTACGGGCCGGAATTGATGCTCTTGATACAGATTTTGAAGTTGCATACAAAAATATGACAATTGCCAAAAAACTCACAAAGACTCTTTCGGATTTTATCGATCATCATACAGGCGATCCTTCGGATGATGAGAGAAAACGGGCGAACTGGTGGAAAGAAAACGGCGAGGAGCCGGACTATGAAGGGTAGTAACTGACGGGTACACGGGTCACAGATACCATCAACTATAAAACGCGGAAGAAGCTCATGAAAGTTTTTAGACACACCTGCCGAGGAAACAGGATCTATTCCGTTGATACTGTATATGGGGTACGCTTACCGCCATGCCCCGTCCGCGAAAGAAAGCGAAGAAGGTTGTTCCTGCCCTGGAGCTCAAGTCTTCCACCCGGTCCGCCATTATCGGCACCATCTACATCTGTGCCGGCATTCTGCTGTTTCTCTCCCTGCAACAACAGGCGGGTGCAGCCGGTGTGGCCATGAGTGGTATTATGACATATTTCTTCGGACGCTACGGGATGATTTTTCCGTTGTTTCTCATAGCATCCGGCGCCGTCTATGTACTGGCACCGGACCGCAATTTTATCCGCAACCGCTCCTTTGGCCTCCTGCTTTGCTTCATCTCCTTTATGGGACTGGCACACATGCTGGGAACGTCATCCGGACCGGCTGCATTAACAGAAATTTACCAGAATAAAGATCAACTGGCCGGTATGATCGGCTTTATTGTCAGCCTGCTGTTTGTGGTGTATTTCTCCAAAGCAGTCGGTTACACGGTACTGGTATGCGCACTGTTAATTGGCGGGTTCATTTCTTTTGAGCCGGATATCGGCAGCGCCTTTGCCCGCATTCGCGCACTGCTGGCACCCGAAGAAGTAAAGACAAAGCGCACGCGCAAAGTCATGGCATCGGAAGAGGAAGCGCAGGATGACGAAGAGGAGCAGGATGAAGATGAGGAAGAAGACTTACTGGAGCAGGATATTCTGGAACCGGAGCTGAATATTGTCCGGCCGAACTTTGCCCAGAAAGCACTGCAGGAACGCAGTGATGCGCTCATTAAAAAAGCCACCAAAGCCAAACTGGACAATGTACTGCAAATGAAAGACACACGTTACGAAGAGTGGACATTTCCGAGCTTTGAATTACTGGAAGACGCGCAAACCCACTTAACAGTGGATGATGAAGAACTCAAGCGACAAGCCAAACTCATAGAAGAAAAACTAGGCGAGTTTGGTATTGATGTAACTGTAAAAGATGCCCGCCCCGGACCAACAGTTACCCAGTTCACGCTCCAGCCGGCTGAAGGCGTGAAGTTGTCCAAAATCGGCAGCCTTAAAGATGACCTGGCACTGGCACTGGCGGCCCAGAGTCTGCGCATAGAAGCGCCTATTCCGGGTAAATCGCTGGTAGGTATTGAAATGCCGAACAGCGTACGGACCACTGTGCATCTGCGTGAAATTTTGCAGAGTTCGCAGTTCATACAAAGCACATCTTCTCTTACGCTGCCACTCGGCCGCGATGTATCCGGCGAAGCATTCATTGCCAGCCTGGAAAGCATGCCGCACCTGCTTATTGCCGGTGCCACCGGCTCCGGTAAATCCGTCTGCATGAACACGTTTCTTATTGCGCTGCTATTCCAAAATGCGCCGCACGAACTCAAATTTATTCTTATTGATCCGAAGCGCGTGGAAATGATGCCATACGACGGTATTCCGCACTTACTCACGCCTGTCATTACCGAGGCCGAGAAAGCTCTGCAAGCCCTGCGTTGGGCGGTAGCCGAAATGGGACGGCGTCTGCACCGCTTCTCCGACCAGGGCGCACGCAATATTGATGAATTCAATGAGAAACAGAAAGACGAAGAGAGCATGCTGCCGCGTATTGTTATTGTCATTGATGAATTAGCCGACTTAATGATGCGTCAGTTCCGCAAAGATACGGAAACCATGATTGCCCGCGTGGCCCAGATGGCGCGTGCCGTTGGCATGCATCTTATTATTGCCACCCAGCGCCCGAGCGTGGATGTCATCACCGGTCTCATTAAGGCAAATATACCGACGCGCATGGCTTTCCGTGTGGTAAGCAGCGTGGACAGCCGCACTATTCTGGACGCCATTGGCGCCGAAGATCTGCTTGGCCAGGGCGATATGTTATACCTCACGGCCTCCACGCCGAAGCCCGTACGTATTCAGGGTATTTACACATCCACCAAAGAAGTGGAACGCGTCATTAACTCGGTTAAAATTGCCGGCGGCGGCAAGGTAACGGAACAAATAGGACTAAGCTCCGAAGATGATGAAATAGGCGAAGATGACAACATAGAAATAGACGGCGTCGGCCCGTTCCACTCCCAGAAGCACATTGATCTGGAAGCCGATGACAACGGCGGTGACGACATGTTCTTTGAAGCGCTCCGCGTGGTACAGGAAACCGGCAAAGCATCCGCCAGCTTACTGCAAAGACAATTGAAAGTAGGCTACGCCCGGGCCGCACGCCTGCTGGACATTATGGAAGCCAAGAACCTCATTGGTCCGCCAGACGGCGCCAAGCCCCGCAAAGTGTACGTAGATAAAATGGGCGACGACAACGGCATGCAGGCGAACAATGAGGAGTTTTAGATATTTTCTATTTTTATCACATGAATGTATCACAGATTAAAATACTGAAACGTACTTTAGTTAGTATATTTGTACTATACATATTAGTACTACTTTTCAATTACTTTTTTCTAGAGTACGACCGCATTAGAACAATTCCGGGGTTTTTACGATTTATAACCTTCCAGTGTTTCACGGGTGGGGCTGGTAATGATTGGTGTGATTTTAAATCTGGTGGTTAATGAAAAGATAGTGCCATGAAGAATATATACATAGTACTCACGCATAGGATTATATTGATAGACTGCATTACACTATGATAAATAATTTTATTATTTCTTTTACATCAAGCTTTGTTTTTAGCTCATGTCTGCCGCAATATGCGTTCTGTAAATGAATGGAACTAACTGATACTCTGTACGCATGCGCCTTCTCCTCGCCACCTCAAATAAAGGAAAAATCATCGAAATGAAAGAATCATTAGCCGGCTTCCAAATGGACATACTGTCGCCAGTGGATCTTGGCATAACAAACTTTCCAGAAGAACACGGCGACACATTTGAGGCGAATGCACTGGAGAAGGCGAGATTTTATTTTGAGCAAACTGCATTTCGACAGGCTCAATGTGACAGTATTTTGGCCGATGATTCCGGCATTATTGTAGAAGCACTGCAGAATGAGCTTGGCATTCACACGCGACGATGGGGTGCGGGCAAAAATGCGACGGACCGGGAGTGGATTGAGTATTTTCTGGAACGCATGCAGAAAGAAGAAAACAAGCGCGCGCGATTTGTATGCGTATTGGCTTTTATAGATCCGCTTGGAGAAGAACATCTGTTTCAGGGCACATGCGACGGTATCATTACCAGTACGCTGGAAGCAGATTATTTACCCGGTCTTCCCATATCGGCCTGTTTTAAGCCAAACGGATTGGACAAAGTCTATTCCGCCCTGGGCATAGAAGAAAAAAACAGTATCAGTCACCGTGGACGAGCCATGCAGAAGCTACGGGATTTTCTGATAAAAAGAGACGAAAAATCTACTCAGACATTGTAATATATGGCATACTGGCATTTCTTTACTTTAGCCATGTCTGGAGTAGAAAATTCAGCTACCAATAGCTTACTATCCTGATTACCCATGAATGGAATGATGCAAAAAACGTACAAAATTCTTTGTTATAACATAGGACACTGTTCCGGCCTGGATGGATCCGTGGCCCACTATGTCAAATACGGCCACCGTCATGTGCATTGCCCGCCAAAAGTTAAAGCCAAAGTTCTCTCCACGGTACGGAGACTCATTCGTGATGAGCAGCCAGACTTGTGCTGTTTTCTGGAAATAGATACGCCAAGTTTCAGGCATCTTCATGAATCCTTCGGTTCAACATATGTGGAAAATCACATAGAGAGCAAGTACGGAGAGACGAGCATACTGCGACGCATGCCGAATTTTTCCAAACGTTCCAGCGCGCTCATGAGCAAGAATGAAATGCTGTTAACCAAACACTATCTAAAAGCAGGAATAAAAAAACTATTATACGAAGTAGAACTGGCGCCTAGCCTGCATGTGTTTGCCGGGCATTTTGCCTTACAAAAACGAGCGCGTGAAAAACAGTTTGAAGAAGTAAAGCAACTGCTTCGGCATAAACAGAAAATCATTCTTTGTGGCGACTTCAATATTTTCAAAGGCTTTGATGAATTGAATGATCTTATACATCACTACGATATGAAGATTATCAACACCGAGACCGATGGCACGTTTCCGGCCCATAATCCGACCAAATGCGTGGATTTATTCATCTGCTCCAAAGACATCACTATTACAAATTTTAGAGTCTTAAGCGATATTCAGGCTTCTGACCACTTACCGATTGTGGTGGAAATTAGCATTTGACATATAAATAAATATGTTTTAATATAAACATATGAATGTATCTCATGATTCTGAAAACCCTGAAGGCGGTTACGCCTTAATAAGCGCATTCCCTTTGCTGATGACTATTGAGTCGCAGGAGGAGAAACGTTGGCTGGAGCAGAAATTCGAGTCCACCTTTAATAATTACGTACGCATGAACAGTTTCAGCAAGAATACCGCGGCTTCTTTGCGCAATGGCACGGTATCCATACACTCCTCCTGGACGATTGCTATCACCGGCGGACAACGACTTATGTCCATGAAAAATATCTATGATTTTCTGATTGAATTCATGGAAAGTGTGACACCCGGCATACTACTTCCTGCAAGCCCGGATATACAAATTACTCGGAAAAATATTGAAGTAAAAAAAGAGCAAACCAAGTTTGATCTGGGAAAGCTGTTTGGAATAAAGCATAAAACTTCCTCTTACGAAGATGATTACGCAGAAAAATTAAAAAGAGAGAGTGATTATAACGACGCATGGAAGCATGCCTTTATCTCTCTTGCTGATGCATGGCAGAAAAGTGAAGACTTCGCACAAAAATTACAGACAGCAATGCACAAGGATACAAAATCCGATGTAGAAGATAAGAGGATAAAGAAATGGGCCTCCCTTACAATTCCCGCAGGATACGGCGCCAAATTAATCCTGGGAGAAACGCCGTGTGTTGTATGGTTTAAAAAAGGCGATGTATCGATGAACTTTACACCGGATGCATTGGCATCAAGCGGACCGGATCTTAGCCGGTACAGTTTCAAAATAACCCGCGACGGCCTTACCATTCAACCTGCTTCGGCAGATGCTATAATTTTGGCCCGCTCCGTAGATCTTGGACGCTGTAAGGCAACAGAAAAGCCTGCCAGGCGTAACCCGGAGGACTTATAACGGCGTGAAATCCAGCACCATAATTTTCGCCCACACGGTTCGAATCAGTTTTTTTAACTCTTCGCGGTCTTCAGCTGGAATCTGGAAAATACGCTCGATGGGATGCTCTGCACCGCCGCCGACAAAGTCCAGCACAAACGCATACGGCTGGATAAACGGGTTGCCGATTTCAATCAGCAGTGAATAGAAAGTCAACTGACGGTATACGTTGCTGTCGCGAATTTGCGACTCTGTCTTAGGCGCTCCTGTTTTAAAATCAATCACTTTCGCTTTTGATGATTCAGGCGCATCTATATCGATGCGGTCTATTTTCCCTTTAAGCGGAATGCCGGGCTCCAGTGGACTGGCACTGTCTGTTAAGCGGGCGCGAATAGAGGATTCCACTTTATAAATAAACGGCTGTTGGCCCGCCAGACGCATATCGTAATAACGCGGCAGCGACTCCTTTCCCTCGGCCACAAGCGCCGCACGAATGGCATCGGTGACAATTTCATTCTTCTGCAGATGCATTTCAAATGCGTGAACAAACGCCTCCCGGCCAAGCGGCTTCTGCTCCTGCACCGAAAGACCCCAGCGGCGAATAGCCTCATGGACAGCATTACCGTACATAAACTCCGGCGAATTGGTTTGCGGCATTTGGAGAAGATCTATTTCCACAAACAACAGAGGATCTTCCAAAAAACGGTTGAGCGAACTGACGGACAAATGAAAATTCTCCAGCCGCGAGCGCAAAAAAGCCTTGTACTCTTCCGACAGTACACGCCTGGGGACAACGAGCAATGTGGACGCAAGATGCGGATCTTTTAGTTCGCGCACACTTTCCTCCAGGCTTCCCGCCTCGGCAAAAAAAGCAGACGGCGATACGGCACGTACTTTATCGCCGTCAATAATTTCGCGCGGACAGGTGAAAATCAGTTCTTTTTTTGCGCGCGTCATGGCCACGAACGCCACGCGTCGCTCGTCCTGGCCCTGTTCATAACTCTTCTGTTCTTTTTGCCAGCCAAAAAGTAAATCTTCCGGCACGCCTATACTTGGCGGGTTTCTGCGCTTATCCCACTGGCCTTCACGGAAGCCGGCTAAAATGACCGTGTGGAACTCCAAACCCTTGCTCTGGTGCGCCGTCATAAGGCGAACGCCGGCCGCCGTAAGCTGCGGCACCACGTACTGCAACCGGAGGTCGCCGTAATCGGGCTGTTCGTAAAAAGCCAGATCGTGCATGAGCTGCGTAAACGTATAATGCGGCTGCTCGTGCGCCCTTGTAAGAACATGATTGAAAAAAGCCTGGATGGCGGCAAAGTCCAGCGGATCAACAGCTTCACCGAATGTTTTTTCACCCGCTTCTTCAATGAATAAATTTTGCTGCAGTGCTCCATCATTTTCCGTTTTCTTTTTTCCGCTGATGGCGCGTATCAAACCACAATCTTTGAGCACGCGCTCAATAGTTTCCACAACGGTCCGGGAGCCGATGCGCTGATGCAGACTAAGAATACAATTACGCGCGGCCAACAATGCCTTCATGTTATGAAAATGAATCTCGTATATGTCTGTTCCATTATCAAGCGTCATCAACAATGCCATGAGTGTCATGTCGCGCTCTCTCCGCATGTGAAATATATGTCCCAAATCCGCCGGGTGACAGCCGAAAAATTCGACGGCCAGTGCGTTGGCCAGAATAACATTGTCGTCGGGTTTATATACCGCTTTTACAATCGCCAGTAGCTGCTGCACTAACGGATGCGTGAGTAAATCCACTTTCCCCACCATCTGCACCGGAATGTTTCTGGCCCGCAACACATCGTAATGTGTCCGGAGTTCGCCATTGGTCTGGGTGAGCACGGCTATTTCATCCGGCGGGATTCCCGCGGCCAATCGGTCCTCGATTACATCCGCAATCATCCATGGTTCGGCCACGTTGCTGGCTGCTACCAGCATGTGCGGCGGTACGCCCGGTTCACCGGAGACGGCCGTTAAATTTTTCTCAAGGCCCTCTATGCGTCCAACCAGACGTTCTGCATTAAAACCGATGACGTTCCTGGCCGTGTCCAGAATAGACTGCGTGGAACGGTAACTGGTGGTAAGCGCAATAACGGGCGCCGCCGGAAACCGCGCGTGGAACGACAACAGATTTTGCAAGTTCGCTCCCTGGAAACGGTAAATCGCCTGATCATCATCCCCTACCACGAACAAATTGGGCGCCACATCCGGCAACGGATACGTTGTCAGCAGTTTGATGAATTCATATTGAGATCCATTGGTATCCTGGAATTCATCCACCAATACGTACTGGTACCGTTCCTGCAGGGATGCCAACATCCAGTCTTCGGCCTGCAATGCGGAAATAACATGCAGAATCATGTCATCGTAATCGTAACGGCTGGTGCGGTTGAGCATGGCCTGATACGCCGCAAAAATAACAGTGAGCTCGCGGAATTTGCGGGCCGTAAGCAAATTTTTCTCGTGCGCCTTGGTTCCTTCTTTACTCATGCTGGCCAGTTGTTGTTCGTACGCATCCGCAATCTGTTTTAGTTCCTCCGTATTCGCTTTGCCCTCCCGCTTAAACTGGCTCATGCGGCCAAGAATATCCCGTGTCCGGCTGTAGGGGTGCTTGCGGCTTACAAGCGCCAGGTTCGGCATAAGCGTATCAATAATGGCATTTACCTCTCTATATCTCTCCAGATCCGATATCTGTTCCCGTGCCGACCATTCCTCGAACACATGCGGATGATCACGAATAATATCATTACAAAAACCATGAATAGTCGCCACTTTCACCCCATAGGCATCCGGCCCTATAAGTAAACGCAAACGTTCGCGCATAGCGGTTGCGCCGCTGTTGGAAAATGTAAGACACAGAATATTCGACGGCCGCATTTGCGTCCGCTGTAAAATATTCGCCACGCGCATGCCGAGCACCTGCGTCTTACCCGTTCCCGGCCCGGCTACCACCATCACCGGCCCCTCAATAGTTTCCACCGCCTGCCGCTGGGCCGGATTTAATTTCTGAAAGGATTCATCGAAAGTGGGCATGAGGGGATGGTAGCATGTTCATTTGCGGTACATACATTTGACTTATTATGCCTATAAGTTATTTTATCATCATGACTTTACGCTACATACCGGACCCTGATGCAGTTCGACTGGCTGATAGAACTCTTCATATGCGTATAGATATGCAAGCTGTCATAGCGGCGATAGAGGAAGAGCGTGAAAAATACCAGCAAAAGACAGCCGGCTTATTGGAATGGACGGAGAGTATAGAGTTAGAATATTTGCTGACTGATGATGTAGATGATGATCAGCTTGAAAAAGCCCAGGAAATGCATGAAATGATTTTGTCTTTCGATGCTAATAAAAGCTTTCAAACCAAGATTGATCATCTTGAGACAGTGAGAAATGCTATCCATACAAAACAATTTTCCGATGTAACTGCCGAATCCCTCAAGGATATACCTGTAGATATTCAGGAGGATGCACTGCATAGTATTACTGACATAGCTCTCTGGCAGGCATATGATCTGCTGGAGCTTGATAAATATACACAGTCATATTTATTCAACCAGGCTCAGGATATTATTCTGGATCGCTTGGGATTTACAAAATAATTCACAGCCGTGTCATGGTTCGTCTCTGCTCACCATGGCACTTATTTTGTGCTGTTTTCAACTCCACTTGTTTTCGCGCAGCAGGCGGGTCAACAGCTATGAAGGACCGTTGTTTTTCAGTATATGACTCATTCTATCGATGCATCTCCAGTGCCTTTACCCGCTGCGGCAGTTTTTCAATTTCTATGGTATCCAACCGGGCGTCGATGGAATCCACGCCGAGCGTAAGAGTATCTATTTTTCGTTCCAAACGCTGATGCTCCGTACGTAATATATGCACCTCTCCCTGTACGGCTACAATATCCTTCTGCAAACTTCCATGCATCACATTCATACGATCAATCAAGGCAGCCTGCATTGCCTGCATGTGCTGCAACAGAATCTTCGGAGTAATGTCCGTATCGTCCTTCATAGGAGACTGATTCTACCCAAACATGGACTCATGACAACCTAATCCGACAAGCAGGCTCAAGACGCGGAGTTACGAATTACACCACAATCCTTGCACAGTGATCACACTTCTCCACCTGCTCGCCGTCTATGGTAACGGTTTCCAGATTTCCCTTCTTACAGAAAGGACATGGCTTACCCTGGTTGACGGAGAAGGAGTGAATAGGCGAGAACCCGATACGCTTGGGCGCGCCGCCGTGCTCACGAATGGTGAGACTGCGGGGGTGATCGCGCATTTTCTGCAGAACCTTGGCTTCAATCTGGCGGATACGCTCGCGGGTAACGCCGAATTCCTTGCCTACTTCTTCCAGTGTGTGGCCAATGCCGTCCTTTAGACCGAAACGCATTTCGATAATCTTGCGCTCGCGAGGTGTGAGGAAATCCAACATGGCGTGCACGTTTTCTTTGCGCAGCTGACGATTGGTGGCTTCGAACGGGTTCACGGCTTCCTCATCTTCAATGAAGTCGCCCAGCTTGGAATCCTCTTCGGAACCGACCGGTGATTCCAGTGAAATAATGTCCTGGCTGATCTTCTGAATGTGCGCCACTTTCTTTATATCCATTTCCATTTCCACGGCCAATTCTTCCAGAGTCGGCTCACGGCCGAGTTCCTGCACTAGACGGCGCTGCGTGTGCGTTAACTTATTGATGGTTTCCACCATGTGCACAGGAATACGAATGGTACGTGCCTGGTCGGCAATAGCGCGTGTAATAGCCTGACGAATCCACCATGTGGCGTACGTACTGAACTTGAACCCGCGCTCCGGGTCGAACTTTTCCACGGCGCGGAACAGGCCGATATTGCCTTCCTGAATAAGATCCAGGAAAGAAAGTCCGCGACCGATGTACTTCTTGGCAATGGAAACCACCAAACGCAGGTTGGCTTCGGCCAGCTGCTGCTTGGCAGCGGCATCGCCTTTACGAATACGGCGGGCAAGCTCCACTTCTTTGCGGGCGTCTATGAGCGGCACACGGCCAATTTCACTTAAATACATACGAACCGAGTCGTTGGAGATTTCGAGCAGATCTATTTCACGCTCTTTCCGGCGCTTTTTGCGCTCTTCGTCGCTTATATCCTTGTCGCTGTCCACGGCAATACCGGCCATGGCGATCATTTTGGTGGCGTCATCGTCCATATCCTCCACGCCTTCCACTTTCTCGTCATCATCATCCGTATCAGCCGCGTCGTCGGTTGCGTCGCCGCCTTCCTCTTCCACGTCAGCCGAAATCTTTGCCAGTTCCTCGGCGCTCGGCTCAATTTCCTCGGCCGCCGCTTTGCCCTTTTTGTCCCAAATGAGCGCATCTTTGACATCAATCACCTGAATACCCAAATCCACGAACAATGTGTAGATTTCGTCCAGCAATTCCACATCTTCCTCCGCATTGGGAATAGCGGAAATAATTTCCTGATGCGTGACATAGCGCTGTTCACGACCCTTTTTGACAAGGTGCGTTACTTTATCCGGGAACTTTTTGAGCTCGTCGTCGGTAGGCTGAGCAATGAATTTACGTGGGTGAGAGGCCATAAGAAAAGGTATCAGGCGGAAAATCCTTCAAAAGTAGAGTAAGGGTACTCAAAAACAGCTTCGTATGAAAGGGGAAGTAAGAAACACATTCGCACACTACGCTATGACGCGTATACTGGTGTACTCATTACATATTATCCCACTTGCTTCAATAATTTCAAGATATCACTGTACTTTTTGAAAAGCGCCGTCTCTTCCTCCGTTTTTCCCGCTGCCCTGGCCAAAATAAGTTCTTTGGTAATGCTTTGCTGACGGTGCCGGAGCATATCCCGGTTGGCCATAAGACAATTTTTGCGGATTTCGCGAATGGCCGTGCTTTCAGACCAGTCGGCAAAACCATTCTGCTCACAAAAAAGATGCAGAATAGACGCTTTCTCGCGCTGTACCTGCGTAAGAGCCAAGTCCGTAACCGACAGATACTGAACCGCGGGTAGCGCCAGAAATGCATTATAGAGCGCCAGACAAAACTCATCCTCTTCCGGCGGAATCATTTCCGGCAAAAGCGATAAAAGCGCAGGGTGCTGCAGAAATAAGCCTAAAGTAATTTCCATGGCGGAGAACGGATGGGACGGAACCATCGGCTGAGTCTCTTTTTTAAGAAGAGCAGCCGGCTGAGCCCGCTCTGCCTGGGCCAGATCCGCCTGCATAGCCGTCTCGGTTGTCTGGAACACAACAGAACCGCGGCGGATATACTCTTCCCGCTCCACGGCGGACTTAAGCGAACGCACTAATTCCAGCAGCCGATGCAGAGCCTGCTTGCGGATAAGCGGTGACTGCAGATCCTGCTTCTTCAACTGCTCCAATACCAGTTCTATATAAGGTATGCCGCCGCTCTCCAGCAGTGTTTTCAGCAGCTCGGGGTTCTCCTGCACCGTATCAGCCGGGTCTTTGGATGGCAGCGCAATGGCCTGCACTTGCAGATCCTGCTGGGAGAGCGTGTGGTATGCGCGCTCGGCGGCAGCCTGGCCG